>PWGF01000153.1 GCA_003554375.1 Spirochaetaceae bacterium | reverse complement strand
GTGTGAACTGCCGTTACCCCGCCGTCTCATACTCGATCTTGCCCGCATCGGTAACCCGGTGGGAGGCGTCAAGGATTTCGAGCGATACGATGTTTCCGAGCGCGTCATAGTCCAGGATGACGCCGGGCTTGTCTTCGTCGCTCTCAGCGACCTCCACGTCGTCCCGGAGGAGGACACTCAATGTGTCCGTCTTTCTGTCGTACGTGACCTTCATACCTCCGGCCTCCAGTATTTGGATAGTTTGCTGGTTCTATACGCAGTGACCACTTCGGCCGGCCTGCGATCCACGGCCACGACAGCGCGGATCAAGTATGTGCGGCCACCAACGGAAATGCGTGATTGTACTACATCCCTGCCCGGCCGAACGGTGTCACGCTGTTCCGGGGCGGCTGGGACCCGCGCAAGAAGCTTCTCGCTAATGCCTCGCCGTTGCATCCATGGGACCGCGTGCGGAGTGATCGAATAGTCCGCTATCGCTTCCGCCATGTCATGGGCCCGCTTACTCGACCCAATGATCCGTCTTTCCTCCTTGTGTGTCAACGATCTCTCCTCGTTTCCGCAAGGCCGCATCGACGTCGACCGCGTTGACGCGACGACGGACCAGGAGATTCACGAACGGATTGAGCGCGATGAGGCCGCGGCAATGGAGGAAATGGGGAAGTATATCCGCGTGATTCGCGCACGCGTCGGAATGACGCAACGGGAGTTCTCCGATCGGATCGGAATATCCGTCGACACCCTGAGGAATTGGGAGCAGGGGCGTCGCTATCCGACCGGCACCGCGCGCGCTCTGTTGCGTATCATCGACAAGGCGCCCGAGGTCGCGGTGGCAGCTTTACGGAGATGAACGCCGCGCTCCGCAACCTCGGACCGCCGTATGCTACCGGGAGACGCGAGTCGGAGTTCGTCTGCGGATCGAGCTGTCCGACCGTGCGGCGGACAACAGGACATAAGCATCCGGAAAGACGCGCACCGGTCAGCTCTCGTTCCGCTCGTACCACTCCGAGAGCTCCCCCTCCGCAGCTTCGAACTCGGCCATTCTCTCGTCGCTGTAGATTTCGACGGGCAGGGTGACCGCACCGGCGTTACCGCTCGGCTGATCCGATTCATTCGACTCGAGGCTATTGCGCTTGGCTCGTTGATCGTGGTCACTCCGCTCTTTCGACACTAGCAAGAACTCCGTAAGAATGGAATCGACGGTTCTTCTTTAGGGCTCTGAAAGGATCGAACGACTTCCTTAACGAACGGTCTACGGCATTGGCAATGTAGACGGGCGTAGCATCCTTGAGGATGAAACTATCCGATGTCTCAAGGTCGAGCATACCGTTCCGTTCAAGATACGCGAACAAATCGAGAATATTGGAATACTCAACCGTAAGCTTATGATCAGACAACCCGGACATCTGCCGTTCAAGTTGCCGGCGAAGCTCGCTTCGCGCCTTATCCTTCTCAGCCTTCGCGAGGACTCTCTCAAGACGCTCCATGTCATCTTGGCTTATCGTTTGCTCCATTCGTTCAGTCCCCACGTATGTCAATCACGCGATAGAAAGCCAAGGCACTTGCAACGACATCGATCGAGGGCGAGAATGGGAGGCCATAGCCCAGGACTCAGCCAACCTCTCAGGAGTGTAGGGGAACAATCGTCCATTTCCGATCGTGGGGGTATCGATGATTTCACAGATCTATTCCAGCAACTTCCGTTCGCTGGTGAACTTCCGCATGGATCTCGAGGATTTCGTACTGCTTCTTGGACCCAACGGATCCGGGAAGTCGGCCGTGTTCGACGTGATTCGCAAACTCTCGGACTTCATCGGTCGTGGTGTGGCCGTTGATGAGACGTTCTCCAGCGCCGATGTGACCAAAGGCTTGAGCCAGGACGAGCGGTTCCAGGAGTTTGAGGTCCGCGTCGCCGCGGAGAACGGTATCTATCGCTATAGCCTTCTCATTGAGTTCAACATCGATGAGGGGCTGCGTCGGGTCGGCAAGGAGAAACTCGAGTTCAACGAGCAGGTCCTGTATGAGTTCTCCGTCGACCACGGCGAAGGCAAGGCTCAGCTCTACCGCGACGACGGCTCCAAGGGCCCCGAGGTTCTGTCGGACTGGTCCCGTTCCGGCGTATCCGCACTACAGGCCCGGTCGGACAACAGGTTATTGACCGAGTTCCGGGAGCGGTTATCAAATGCGTACGTCGTTCGGATGAACCCAGCTTTGATGGGGGCGGAAGCGCGCGACGAGGCTCGCCGCCCGGCGTTCGATCTGTCGAACTTTGCCTCGTGGTACCGGCACCTTGTGCAAAGTGAGCAGAGCAAGGTATTTACCGCCATAGAAAAGCTTCGCCAGGTTCTGCCGGGATTTGACTCGCTCACACTGGTCGAGGCCGGAGAGGGCAAACTGCTCTCGGCACAGTTCAAGCATTCATCCGGCCCAAGAGTTACATTCCGATTACACCAGCTCTCCGAAGGGCAACGGGCGCTGATCGCACTGTACATGCTCGTGTATTGCGTCCCCGAACGGGTTTCCAGCCTTTTCATCGATGAGCCGGAGAATTTCCTCGGTCTTCCCGAGATTCAACCGTGGCTCGATGCCGCGTACGACTGGGCCGCGGAGAACGCGCATCAAGCCGTGTTGATCTCTCACCATCCGTTGGTCATCAACCACCTCTTGAAGGAGCGCGGAATCTGGCTCGATCGACGCGACGCGATCGGTTTTAGCGAGGCCCATCGAATTGGGACTCCCGATACGGGGATGACGATCGCGGATATCGTCGAGCGCGGCTGGGTGTACGACTATGTCGACTGATCGCTTCCAGTGTGTTGTGTTGTGCGAGGACGAGAACCACTATCAATTGGTTCGAGGTTTCATGCGTCGCCGGCATCCTGGCGCTACGTTCGTTCGCAGGCAGGCTCCACCCGGTGAAGGCAGCGGCCGCGCGCATGTCGAGCGGCGCGTTGCGGGAGAAGTCCGCCGGACCGCCAAGAGATTATCTCACACGAAAACCCGGCTGATTGTTGTTGTGGATGCCGATAGTGACACGATGGAACAAGCCGTCGCACGTATCGAGCAGCATGCATATCCAGGCGTCACCAAAGAGCGCCATGTCCTCACAGCCGTCCCTCGTCGCAACGTAGAAACGTGGATGGCTTTTTCGTCTGACATGGCCGTTGACGAGTCGACCGACTATAAGAACGCGCTCGATAGATCGGTAAAAGCGAGCGAAGCCGGTAGAAGGCTCGCTGAACGCGTGAATGATCCAAACCAGGCATGCCCTGAGCTTCCGGCACTACAAGCCGCAAGGGATCGATACCTCGCGGTATTCGTGGAATTGTGACCGGAAACGGCTTTGTCTCATCTGGGGCAAACGTGGCGGAGCTGCGCCGCATGCGCCCCCGGAAGCCCCGGAATGTGCCCCACGGATAAGCTGGTAGCTGGATCCTTCTCAACCATCGCCGTAAGGGTCTTCATGCTTCGATTCGCCGCGGGACGCCTGAGCGCACCCTGCGGTCCACGTATAGTACCAGCCGGCTTCGAGCGACCGGCGCAACCCGCATAAAGGCTCGCCGGTCATCGCGTTTCCTCTGAAGATTCCGGGCGCATCCTGAAGCCCGCGGGCGGCCCCCACAGGCAAAACGCCGCCTCCAGGCCCCCGCGCCGCTGCCTACGGCACCGGCGCCCTCCCGCCTCACCGCCGGCTCCCAGGCCCCGCTCGCCCACGGCCTTCAGGACCGAGCTCTCCGGGGCTTCGGTCCGCCTGCGGCGGACGCCTCGCTTCCGCTCGGCCCCCTCCGATCTCTTGC
This sequence comes from Spirochaetaceae bacterium, assembly GCA_003554375.1. Classification (GTDB taxonomy): domain Bacteria; phylum Spirochaetota; class Spirochaetia; order DSM-27196; family SKKC01; genus PWGF01. The sequence continues at coordinate 3 of PWGF01000153.1, read as the reverse complement.
GCT
>PWGF01000091.1 GCA_003554375.1 Spirochaetaceae bacterium | reverse complement strand
CTCCCGGCGGCCGCCTGGCATGGCTCAACGAGCTTCATCTGGAAGCGCGCAACGTTTTCCTCGAGCTGAACCAGTACAAGCAGTTCAACGGGGAGCCCGGCTTCTTTCAGCAGTTGATCCGGGATCTATTCTACCTTGCGTATGTATGCATCGGCGATCGACGGCGCCTCTCCGACGACAGCAAGCTGTTCGTTACGATGGTGTTCCTCCCGATGCGCCAGAAGCTGGCGGACGACCGCTCGCTCATCGTCGATCTGTTCCGCTACGACACGCTGTCGTGGAGACAAACCAACGAGCTTCTCAAACACTGGGACCTCGTGCGCAACGAAATGCGCAAGCACCGGGATGGGGGCAATGGGCACGTACGTACGCTGGAGTACCTCAAGAGCTACGATAAGGAACAGCAGACGGAGCACTATCCGGAGGTGGCCGATACGTTCTACGGATTCTGCGAGAAAACTCTCCATGCCGACGGTGAGATCGGACCGAAGGAGCGCCGGCGACTCGATCGAGTGAAGAAGATCATCCAAGGCCCCGATGCGCGCTCGGAGGAGGAAAAGACAACGCAGAGTGACGGCGATGCGGCGGTACGCACCGAGGCCGACAAAGAAGAGACGCTCGAGGAAGTCCTCGCTGAGATCGATGAGCTCATCGGGATGCAAGACGTGAAGCGGCAGATCGACACATTCGTCAACCTCATACGGATTCACCGCGAGCGCGAGCGGCGGGGTTTCCCGGTCACGCCGTTTTCGCTTCACGCCGTGTTCTATGGGCCGCCCGGTACCGGGAAAACTACCATCGCACGCTACCTCGGGCGCGTGTATCGGGCGCTCGGCCTTTTGGAGAGCGGCCATATGATCGAAACCGATCGAGCAGGCCTGGTGGCAGGATACGTCGGTCAGACGGCTATGAAAGTGAACGAAGTGGTGGGCCAAGCCCTCGACGGTGTGTTGTTCATTGATGAAGCGTACGCATTGAACCCACGCGGCGGAGGCGATGGCAAGGACTTCGGTCAAGAGGCGATTGACACGCTGCTCAAACGGATGGAGGACTACCGAGACCGCCTAGTTGTCATTGCGGCAGGCTATCCGGACGAGATGAACGAGTTCATCGATTCCAACCCCGGCCTGAAGAGCAGGTTCAGCAGGTACTTCTATTTTGACCACTACGCTCCTGAAGAGCTTCTACAGATCTTCGACACCTTTCTTGAACAAGCGAGCTTCCGGCTCACCCGTTCGGCCCGGCGCGAAGTCCTCGATCTCATCCGCCGGCTTCACCGCAACCGAGACAAGACTTTCGGAAACGGAAGAGTCGTGAGGAACCTGTTCGAGCGGATTGTGGAGCAACAGGCCAACCGCATCTCCCGCGTTTCGCCCCTCACCGACGACGTTCTCTGCACGATAACGAAGCGCGACATCCCCTCGGTTGAGGAGTTCGCACGGCGCACCAGCACCGAAGACTCCGGGTAGGCGGAAGGGGCTTCCCGCCGGGTGCCAACGGTTTCTACGCACGAAGGGGGCGCCCCGCTTCGCCGCCTCGCGGCAGCACGCGTCAATCAGCGCGCTCGGCGCGGCGCGCTCGGCGTCCTGAGACAGTCGATCTGCGCCACAGGTTCGTATGGTATACCAGATGCTGTTTCAACGCGCAGGAACAATCCTGCCGGACCGGAAAGACAATCCCCGCTCGGCCGGCGTTTCGAACGGAGCTTCTTCTATCGAGAGCCGTGGCTCACGTCTTAGAACCTCTACGTCCGCCACGGCACGAACGCGCGCAAACACCTCGCGAAACTGAACGGAAGCCCCTGCTGATCCTCCCACGTCCATCGCATTATAGGCTATAGCATCAACTCCGCGCCGATGAGCGATATAGAGTGCGCGCACGGTGTGAAAACGTTGGGAAATAACCGTGACCTGCGTGCCTTCCAGCCCGGCTCCGGCCCGGAGAACGGAATCCAGTGTGGTGAAACCTCCAGGATCCAGCACAATCCGCTCCGGCGGCACGCCCCGCTCCACCAACGCGCGGTACATGCTCTCGGGCTCACTGTAGTACGGTCCTTGCCGATCTCCGCTTGCCAGTATGAACTCTATCTTACCGGCGTTGAGAAGCTCCACGGCCGCGTCCACGCGGTTCCAGAAGAACAAGTTCGGACGGCCAGAGCGTGCCCGCTCGCTCGTACCCAGCAGAAGCCCGACTTCCCGCTCAGGGACTTCCGAGATATTGTCGTAGAGATGCCCCTCCGCCGTCCGTGAGACAACCATATACGAGTACACGGTCAGTAGTATCAGGAGAACAGCACCATATTTGCCAAAAAAATAGACCACCGAACGAACAGCCACTGCCGCCTGCTACCTCTTCTGGTCAGGACCTAAGCACGCTGCGAACGCACGCAGCAGTGAGCCCTATTTGTCTGTCGGCGATAGTATCATGCAGGACGAAATGCATCTACGCCGGCCGCCCACACTCGCGTGCAACGGCACGTCGCTACGCAGCGCCGGCCGTGCCGGTGTCGCCACCCGCACCCGCGTGCGTCGGACAGCTCCTGATGACCTCACATATTCCGCATACTGTCCAGAACCGAGCGCGCCTGATCACGAACCAACCGAGTATACGGACCATGCGTTATATCCACCAAGCTGGAGATCAGAGTAGACTCAGCGATCCCCCGATATCCGTTTTCAGCAAGACGCTCCAGCGCCAACAACGTCGAGTACATGAGGTTGTTGTCCGGATGCTCCCGCGCGTGCTCCCGCACCAGCACTTGCGCCATCTGTGTTGCCGACCGTCCGGCATCATCAACGCCCGTCCGGCCCAGAGCATACATGGCCTCAGCGAGCACCATCGGCTCTTCATCACGGCGCAGAACCTGCCGGAGCACGATCTCAGCCCGGCGCCCTCCGATTCGCCCCAGCAGCTCCGCGGCGTCACGCCGGATATCCGGGTTTCGTCGAACGAAGACGCCGCCTCCGTCGGTGATTCGCCACCTCGATCCGTCCAGCGCCAAGATCTGCAGCATGGTGATCATAGCCTCATCGTTCTCATCGATCTCGCCCGCCTCAACCATCTCTCGAATAGTCTCCAAAGCATCCGCTTTCATGTCCCGGCGCGGCGAGGTAACCTGCTCGCGCAGTATCTGGACGGTAATGTCGTCCGAGAGGAACAGCTCCTCCACCGTCATGAGCTGACCGTTGTCCTCAGCGACCACTCCGGCCGCACTCAAGAGGAATACCATGACTACAGCAAGCAAAAATCCCTTCTTCATGAGCGCACTCCTACATACACGGCTTCCGTTCCGCTCCCTAGAGTATAATCAGAAACGCGAGATTTTCCAGTCACCCTCCGACAGCTCAAGATGGAACAACACAGCCTCCTGCCCCCCCGATTGAGTACGAGCTTTGACCTTATGCGGAGCTACAAAGTCGATACTTGCAAGCTCCTTGCCCGCGCGGCTCGGGACAACCACGTGCTGAAAATAGTCCTCCAGCGAGCGCAAATCCACGTTCCGCCTGGCAAGAACCGCTTCCTCCGAAATCTCCTCCAGTACCTCCGGCTGTGAGAAGTACTCGATATACGAGTCATGGAGATGCTCGTACCACGCTTCGTAGTCACGGTCAGCAATAACGCTCATGAGCTCTTCGATGAACCCTGCAAGCTCTGCCTCGGTCAGCGGACAATCACTGCCCGGTCTACGAAGCCGTGAATCGCGAGGCGCTTGCTCCTTGCCCGTCGAGACCTCAGGAGCGTCGCCGTCGCCCGCTCCGGTATGGGCGTCGCCCGTTCCGGTGGCAGGGTCGCCGTCGATCTCCTCG
>PWGF01000161.1 GCA_003554375.1 Spirochaetaceae bacterium | reverse complement strand
CGGCTCTCGGACAGGGTGCGGTTCGTGATGCGCCGGTGTCGCTTCTCGTAACCGCCGACTACGGCCGCACTACCGGCCGGTACGGTGACCGGGGTGAACGGTACGTGCATATCGAGGCCGGACATGCTGCGCAGAACGCGAACCTTATGGCGGAGAACCTCGGCTTTGCGGGCGTGATGATCGGAGCATTCGACGACGGGGAGATGCAGGCGGCAGCCGGCGGGATTGACGAGGACCCGCTTCTCATTGTACCGATCGGCCGGGCCAAGTGAGCGGCGGACGCGATATCAGTTTACAAACACCATGATGCCTGCCGCGAACAACACCACCAGGATCACGACGCGCAGCGCTTGACGGGGTACCAGGCTTACATAACGAGCCCCGATGGTAGCGCCTACTATGACTCCGGGGACCAGGCCTGCCAACGCCAACCAGTCGATATTGCCTTGTCCGAGATGGGCGACGGAAGCCAGCAGCAGTGAAAGCGCGGCTACCGCGCTGGTGGTCCCGACGGCCTGAGGGCTCGGCAGTTTCAGAATCATAAGGAACGCGATGACGATAATCGATCCGGAGATACTCGTAGCCCCCATCAGAGGCCCGAATACGCACCCGAGGACAAATGCGGCATAGATCTTCCATCGCGGGACGGCAAGGGCGCGCGGGGCAGGGCGAACGATGACGTAACGGTAGAAGAGGAGGACTACGGAGAGGACTATGACACCACCGATGATGCTCGTGAGCGGAACTACTTCATTGATTTCGGCTGCATACCGCGCCGTCAGATAGGCAGTGGGCACTGCCGGAATGGAGAAGAGGAGGGCTACCGGAAGAATCACGTGGCCTTGTCGATAGTGTTGGAACGTTCCGGAAGCCATCAGTACGAGACCTCCGGCGGCCATGGTCCCGACTGCCAGTACCGGTGGCATGTCGAAGAGGACGATGAGCCCCGAGGTTCCGAGGAGCGCCGTACCGATGGCGGTAAAACCGACGACGACGCCGACCACGAGTCCGAGCAGCCCCGCGCCAAGGACAAAAGGTACGTATTCTAGAAACATAGTTGGAGCATCGAGAATAACAGAACCGCGTTGTCTCGGGAAGCGCGTTGTGGGGCCTCCGTCAGCCCCGGCGAAGCATCCCCTTGTTTACTCTAACGAGAACAGCGTGACACAGCCTGACACGGCTCCATTCCTCGTTGCTATTTCGGAACTGGGCGCTACTGCGTGCTTGTACGGCGATGCGGCTCCGGTACTGCAAGCAGCATGATAAGCGCGGCTGTCAGGCCGGCCGCCTCCGCTATCGCTCCTACTGCGAACGGACCCGACACTGCTCCGATTTCCGACAGCGTACGCGAGATGCCGATGAACTCTCCTGAGCGATTAGTTGGCGCGAAATCGGTGCTGAGCGTCATGTTGATCCCGGCTCCCAGGCCGTTTCCCAGGCCGGATAGGACGGCAACGGCTGCAAACAGCCCGAATCCATCGACCCATCTTAGTGCCAGGATCGACAGCCCCAGCAACGCCATGCAGGGGACGGCGGTTGCCTTGCGGCCGAAGCGGTCCATCGCCATGCCGGCGGGATAGAAGAGGGCAAGCTCCACGGTATTCGCGATCCCGAGTATGACACCGATCATTGCCACGTCGATGTCGATTGCCTGTCCCCAGAGCGGGAAAATCGACTTCCGTCCGATGCGTACTAAGGTCAGCACCACAATCGCTAGGCAAGCGGTTGCCAAGATTCTCCGGTTTGTTCGGATGAGATCGAGCGTCCGGATAAGCGTGCTTCGGATCGTTTCAGTGAGCTTCCAGTTTCCAGCTCGCCATCCGATTCTGCCTGTGTCCGGTCCTTCGGGCTCTCGGCTGTTTCGGGGCTGAGGAGGCAGCCACATGCATGTGAAAAGAAGCGCTGCCGCAAGGGATGCTCCGGCCGTCCAGAAGGCGGCGGAAAGCCCAAGAGCCCGTGCGGCAAAGCCGCCCACAACAGGTCCCACCGAGCCGCCAAGACGGAAGTCACCGCCTAGAAGAGCGATAGCCCGTCCGCGGTGCGACTGCGGCACCTTCTCTCGGAAGATCGAGAGGCGCGCGATATGGACCACGGCGTGGCTTGCGCCGACGACCATCATTGTGCCTCCCAGTATGAGGGGAGATGGCGCGATCGCCGCGCCTCCCATCGCTGCAAGCTCTACGATGATACCGCCGACAATGCAGCGACGCCGCCCAAGCCGTTCGACCAGGAATCCGGCCGGGATCCCCGCCACCATGGAACCAAGAGGAACCATTCCGATCATGGCCCCGGAAACTCCCATCCCGGCTCCAAGCTCCTGCGCATACAAGGGCAACACAGGAACGATCATCCCCGTCGCGATGGCCAAGAACCCGGCCGGCAGGTAGAAGGGAAGAGCGAGGTGGCGAATTCGGAACGCATAAGCTTCGCGCATGGATCCCCGCACGCTACGGCCGGCGCTTGTGCGTGTCAACTGTGTATTAGGGCGAGACAGCGTTACCGCTTCTCATGGATTGGTGGACCCCGCTGTGCTATGATCACCCCTCCCGGAGTCGTGTGGACAGCATGACTGGGAAGGAGAGGTCCGACGCGGACCGGTAACGATGAACCGTCCGTCCGTCCGGCCGGCCGGCCGGACGGACGGCAGGCATGGTTGATACAGCGTAGAGCTTGCCACAACTGCGGGCCCGCAGGGGAGGACGTCCATATGGGGCAAAATCGGGGAAAGCGGAGCTATGTCGATCGCGGAGAGACTATGGAGGTGGACGGAATCCATATCGAGGTCGTGCGTAAGCGTGTGAAGAACGTCAACTTCAGAGTTTACCCGCCCGACGGGGAAGTGCGGGTCTCGGCTCCGTACGGTCTCGACACCGCAGACCTGTGGCACGCGGTCAAGGGCCGGATGGACTGGATCCGCTCCAAGCAACGGCGATTTCTCCGGAGTCCGCGCCCCCAGCCGCTCCGCATGCTCGACGGGGAGGAGATTCCCGTCGCGGGTGCGAGGCATCGACTTGCCGTAAGGGAAACAAGTGGTCGGGCATCGATCCATCTCTCGGCTGAAGGCGAGCTCGTGCTTTGCGTGCCGGCCGAATACGATACGGAGCGCCGGAAGGCAATACTCCGCGAGTGGTATCGGGGTTATCTGAAGGGACAGCTTCCCGCTCTGATCCGCAAATGGGAGCCGCGCTTGGGGGTTCGAGCTGCGGACTGGGGCGTCAAGCGGATGAAGACGCGCTGGGGAAGCTGCAATGTTGCGGCTCGGCGGGTATGGGTAAACCTGGAACTGGCGAGGCAGAGGGCGGATTGCCTGGAATACGTGGTCGTCCATGAGTTGGCGCACCTCAAGGAGCGGCGCCATAACGCTCGGTTCCGCAGATTGTTGGACCACGCCTTGCCGCACTGGCGGGCCCTGGAAGCCGAGCTCGACCGCGTGTCACTCCCGGTCTTGTGACCGCCGTCGGCATGTGAGCACCGCGGACATGCGAGCACTCTGATAAGTCCGTTCCGACGGTTCGTTCGGCTGAGACGGCCGGGGGCCTGGAGCGGGGCCACCGGACAGGCGCTCCGGAGCAGATGCTCCGGGAGGAAAGCCCGAGGCGCCGGGCGGTTTACTCTGCGCGGGGAGCTTGGTCCTGCTTGAGGAAATCTATCAGCCGAACTCCTTCGCCTGCCGAGATCGATCGACTGAGACGAGCGGGGCGTACCGATTCCCACGTCTGTGGCTCCATTCCGGGACGAAGCTCGCGCTCGGTCCGCAAAGCGGCGACGTCTTGATCGGTGACTCGGTGGCCGGCTGGGAGATTCCGG
>PWGF01000461.1 GCA_003554375.1 Spirochaetaceae bacterium | reverse complement strand
CGCCACCCCGTTGTCCCCTGTCCGAGCCACCGCACGGACCGCCACACCCGGGACTGCATCGCCGTCCTCGTCGACGACGCGACCTCGAATCGCCCGGGTCTGCGCGTCCCGCGCCAGTCCCCTTTCGGAACGCGATCCACCCGCCGGCGTGCCCGCACCGAAAGGAACACCGTCGCACGCGCCATTTCCAAGCATTCCAGCCAAGAGCACTCCCACACTGAGCATCCACACCCGGCGACTGCGGCGCCCGCTCCGCCCCCGATACCTGCCGCTCCAACCCACATCCGCGCTACTTCGCATAAGCACCTCCTCATAATGTCCCGGCGCTCGGCTCCGCGGCCGGGCTTCTCCATCCCCTAGTACACCCTGATAGTGCCTAATCCTTGGATTTTGCTGCGCTTTTTCCTCGAAGACCTTGGGGCGTGAGGCACAGATTGTTGGTGGCCGCCCGTGACACTTTCCCAGACTCCTCCTGAGAATCTCGGCGTGTGCGTGCTTTGGCGCTACTTGGAAATCGCGTCAGGTCCCTGCTACGATGCTCAGTCGTCCGACCTCGGGCTGAGGGCTGGAGAAATCGTTCCACCCGGCTATCCGGCTATCCGATCCGATCCCCGGTTTCCGGCTCATCCGCGGGAGGGCTCTGAGCTTGAGGTGTGAGGCGACTCTTTGCCGGCAATGTCCGCGCGAGGGAGAGGATTGCCGACCGAGACCAGCAGAGGAGGAAAAGGCATGGCACGACGCGCACGCGGAAACGAAGCCGATCTGAGACGGACCCTAGAGCGAATCGACGGCCGAGGGTACAAAGCATATAAGGATATCGAAGGAGCGTGGGAGATTCCCGCTCGAGACGGGCCTCCGTTCACGCTCATCGTGGACCACGTCCAGGGCGATCCGTTCGCGGCCCCGAGCCGGCTCCGCGTCCGAGTCCCCCACCCGCACGCACAGCTGCCGGGAGAGCTGTACCAGAACCGGGTACGTGAGATCGCCTTTCGCGACTATCTGACCCGCGTTTTCGGACGAGCGGCGCGGCAGGAAAGCTCCCGCACAGGCAGCGGGAAGGGCGGCGCAATTGCCATCGCGCCGTGTGGTCAGGAGATTCTCGAGCGCACCAGCGTTCTCATCGATCGTGAGTGTTTCGAAGCGCGCTTCACCGTCGGCTTGCCGGCCGCCGGCCGCAAAGTCCTCGGCCGCGCCGCTGCCGGGATCCTCTGCGACAGCGTTCCGAAAATCGTCGCTCGCTCCTTGTCCGGGGCAACGCTCGATCGAAGAGCCGCCACCGAGCATGTCGAAGTCGCCGAGGACGCAGAAGCGATTCGATCGGCACTGAAGGCAAGCGATCTCGTGGCTTTTGTGGCTGATGAGTCGGTCCTTCCGCGCCGGAGCGGAGTGGACGACCGGCCGCTGCCGGAGAGAGTCGTCCCCTTCACGTCTCCAGGATCGCTCCGAGTCACGCTCCCGTGTCCGAACCTCGGCACAGTCACCGGAATGGGCGTACGCAAGGGAATCACCCTCATTGTCGGCGGCGGATATCACGGCAAATCCACGCTCTTGTCCGCCCTCGAGCGAGGCGTTTACAACCACGTGCCGGGCGACGGTCGGGAGTACGTAGTCGCAGACGAATCAGCAGTGAAGATCCGCGCGGAGGACGGGCGTAGCGTGATCGGCGTGGATATCTCGCCGTTCATCACCGACCTGCCGGGCGGCACGGATACCAAGCGCTTTTCCAGCCCAAACGCGAGCGGCAGCACCTCACAGGCAGCCAATATCGTCGAAGCGGTGGAGGCCGGAGCACGCACCCTGCTCGTAGACGAGGACACCGCCGCCACCAACTTCATGATCCGCGACCACCGCATGCAGGAGCTGATCGCAAAAGACCGGGAGCCGATCACGCCGTTCGTTGACAAGGTTCGTCGCCTCTACGACGATCTGGGTGTCTCGACTGTGCTCGTTATGGGAGGAAGCGGCGACTACTTCGACGTAGCCGACACGGTCGTGGCCATGGATCACTTTCGGCCGTACGACGTCACCGAACAGGCAAAGGGAATCGCGGAACGTTACGAGCGAGAACGTGCCGATGAGAGCGGCGGGACGTTCGGGGAAATCCGCAGCCGGTGCCCGCAACCGGAAGGTATCGACCCCAGCAAAGGGAAGAAGCCGGTCAAGACGCAGGCCCGCGATCTCGAAGAGCTCGCCTTTGGCACCGAAGAGATCGATCTGCGCTCGGTCTCTCAGATCGTGGATACCGCGCAAGTCCGTGCAGTCGCCAGCGCGCTGGTCCATGCCAAGGAGCGACACATTGATGGCCGGTTGACTATGAGCGAGCTCCTCGACCGGATCGAGCACGAGCTGGACAAGGGCGGCCTCGACGCGGTCGCGCGGGGTGCCCCCGGCGACATTGCCAGGTTTCGCCGGCATGAACTAGCCGCCGCGCTCAACCGGCTGCGAACGTTGCGGGTCTCGTAATCTGTTCCGCGGACAGCACCGCTTCCGTTCCGGGCTATTGCAGGCCGGAACCGCGACCGCAGCCTCGCGCCGACGGGACAAGCCGGCGAAGCTGCGCGGCGCCGAAAGCACTCACGAAGCATCCGGGTTCATCCACTCGATGAGGGCTGCAGCGCCCCGGCTCTCGCGGTCCTCCTCGATGTACTCGTGCGTAACGCCGATCACGCGGAAGTCGTGACGGAGTTGGAAGGAAAGGGTCGGGTCGTTTAGCTCCCCGGCTATTACGCGGTCGACATACTCGCGCGGGCTCATTCGGGCGGCGTACGCTTCGTAACCGGGCAGCCTCGCTCCGGCACGAATTCGCCGCAGCCCCAACCCCCGGCACAACTCGAATCGGGCGGCATAGAGCGCCGAGCCCACCCCCATGCCTCGGTAGTCGACGTCTGTGAACACCTCCGCGCCATACAGCGTCCGGCCAAAGGGATCGTGGTTGGTGAACATCTCGCCGTCGGTAAGACGGCAATACGGATCGGACATGTTGTAGTCTTCCCAACTCACGATGAGGCTCATTGCCGTACCGACGACGCGTTCCGCGACTCCGTCGACAGCTACGAGCTGCCCTTCCGCGAAGATCCGGTGATGGGACCACAACTCCACCGCCGTCCAGGGCCGATGGGAAGGGTATACACGCTTGCTGATTGCTTCGATCTGAGGGAAGTCTGCCGGCTGCGTTCGCCGCACGAAGATCCGGTGTCTCATGCTCTCCCGGTCCGCTACTCCGTGGCGGGCAGCCGTGGGTCCCGGCCGTGTCATACTCTTGATTCTCTCAAGTCCCGCAAACGGCCCCGAAATACTCCCGCAACGGGGTGATTATATCGATTAACGACGGAACCCTCGCCAGGACCTGCGCCGTTACCTCCGGTGGGGGCTCTGCAAGGTCAGGAACAACCACCACCTGACAGCCGGCGGAAAGGCCCGCCTGTACGCCGCTCTCCGAGTCTTCGAAGACGAGGAGCTCCTTCGGCGACACCCCAAGCAGTGAAGCCGCTCGCAAGTAGAGATCGGGGGCCGGTTTCCTTCGTTCCACCTCGTCTCCGCCGATCACCACTCGAAACGCTTCGCGGAGCCCTGCGGCCTCCACGTAGGCTTTTGCTCTGGCGCTCGGCGATTGAGTCGCCACCCCAGTCGGTATACCCACACTCGACAGGAGGGCCAGCAGCTCGCGAACTCCGCTCTTCACCGGTGGGCCATCGCCCTCTGCAGCTTCATTGAGGATGCCCTCTTGTTGCTTGCGAATCTCGCCAATCGGACTGTCGTCGCCCCACAGACTCCGCAGGATCCGCCTCTCCTCGTGCTCCGGTATGCAGACCAGTCGGAGGTAGTCAGCCCAGCTGAGCGAGTATCCCCATTCGGCTGCCACCTGCTTGAGCGCATTGAACGCAAGGCGCTCAGTGTCAAAAAGAAGGCCGTCCATGTCAAACACTGCACCGCCGATCCGGCCCTTAAACGGAATATTCATAGCAGCAGCAATAATAGAGAAGCTCGTCGAGAGTTTCCACCCCATACTGGGCGAACGCCAAGGGGGTGTATTCGCCGCCGCGCTTCCGGTCTGCAGTGTCCAACTGCGTTTGCCCTGCGACCCCATACCGTGCAGACTCTACGCAGCTCTCGCTCATCCGCGCCTCCTGTCCCCTTGACCGCGGTGACAGAACGGCACCTCGCATACTCTCTTTGACGAACCAAGACGAATGTCGAAGAGGCGGGAAGCAAAGAAAAAAGGCGAAAGGGCGATTCAAACGGGCAGAACCGAGCTAGAACTGGAGCTGTATGTTCACGAGCGCGCGCCCTACTCTGTCGGTTCGACTGGCGAAGCTCTCACACGCAATGCCATACTCCTTACAAGCATCCTGGACGAAGGCGAGATAGTACATACCCAGCGCTCCCCCTGACTGCGACTTGCTGTAGAAGTCGTCCAGAGTCTCAGACATTTCCCGCGTAGCTCGGTCAAACAGCTGGGAACGAACTCGCTCGAAATTCATTGTGCTGTTGGAGATAACCGCGGAGAGCCGCCCGTGGTCGTGTGCGAAGTCACCCGGTTTCCGCACCTTCCAGATCAGTTTCACCGGGTCCGGCGCAACACCTTCCGGGGTAAGCTCATGCGCCTCAATGTGGAGCTGCTGCACGAGCTCCATGATCATCAAAGCCACGTACTCGGCGACTACGGTCTTCTCCACGTATCGGGCAATCGTCCTACCGGCGGTCTCCAGCCACGTGTCCGCCGCGGAATTGTCGCGATAGCGTGCCGCCAGCACCCAACACGTCCCATCGATAGTCGCAAGGAACCGTTTAGCTGTGGTGAGCCGCATCTCCCGTTCCTCGCCCGAAAGCTGGTCTGAGCCTGATACTCGAGCATATGCGGGAGCGATCACCCGTCGTTGCATCTCTTTGACGATTTCGCGCTGTGGCTCCAAGAGCCGAGCGGAGCACTCAGACGACAGAGGTTTGCGGGTGTCGATAGAGAAACGCGGATTCTGGCGATTCCACAGATGCGCAAGCTCAGATTCGAGGATATTCTCGTAGAGGTCCGTGTGAACTTGCGCATAGAGCATCGCGTAGACAAGGAGCTTAGTGAGATCGAGCACCCCATTGCGAACCCGTCGAGGATCGGCCACCGAGATCTCCACGGACCGCACATACCCCTGCACTATCATCTTCTGAACCGTTGGAGGCGAGAAGCTCCGCAACTCTACACCGTAGCTCTCGTCTTCATCGGAAAGCGTGAGGTGGGTGAGAGGATACCCTTTCTGCTGGAAGTAGCGCACGCCGTGATCGGAGAAGACCAGTCGAACCGGCACCCCACTAATGCGTCGCTGTGGACTGTATTTCTCGGTCGTTGCCTGCAAGCTCTCTTCTCCTGACTCCTCGTCTCCGGTCACGTCCATCTATCCAGATTCTCCGCGCTACGCCACTCCAGTTACAGGATACCATGTCTTACTACGCCACGAAAGGTGGCTCTCGCGTTTCCTGCACTCGGGGCTCATACCATCTCCGGGGTGGTGCGCAAACTCCTGGTATCGTGTCAGAATCGGGTGGATTGAACGGCGGCGTTTTCAACGGAGCTACGCAGAAGCTCTTCCGTGTCGCCTCACGTAGTTCGCAGCCGTCAGTGCATATGAGGAGAGGTGTAATGGATCTTCAGGGCAAAGTTTGCATGGTAACCGGGGGGACTCACGGAATCGGACGCGCAGTTGTGGAGCGGTTTGCCCAGGCGAAGGGCGCTGCGATTATCCCGTGCGATATCGACGACGAACCGTTCGACGAACTCAGGCGGATCGGGAAACCCATCGATCCGCATCAGCTCGACGTCACGGACGTAGACAACGTGACCCGTACTATTCAGAAAATCCGCAGCTCATACGGCCGAATCGATGTCCTGGTCAACTGTGCGGGGACCACCCGAGATGCTTTCGTACACAAAATGAGCGATGATGCGTGGCACCACGTCATGCAGATCAACCTTACAGGCACGTTTCACGTGGTTCGTTCCGTGGCTCCGTTCATGATCGAGCGCGGCTCGGGATCTATCGTGAACGTGGCTGCTACAATCGGCCTTGACGGAAACATCGGTCAAACGAACTATGCGGCGGCAAACGCCGGGGTGGTCGGTATGACGAAAACACTTGCGAAGGAGTTGGCTCGCGGCACCGCCTCGGTCCGCGCCAACGCAGTCGCCCCGGGTTTCATCAAGACACGGATGGTAGACTCTATCCCGCCCAAAGTTGCCGACGGAATCATTGCTCGAACCCCCCTCGGGAAGATGGGCGAGCCCGCGGATGTTGCCGAAGCGGTACTCTTCCTCGCAAGCGACGCAGCCGGCTTCATCACCGGGCAGGTACTGAGAGTCGATGGCGGGTTCACCGGCTGAAGGCCGTCCAGGGAAAGGCAGTTGGACCGGTACGGTTCCACAGCGTCGGCGAAGAGCCGCTGAAGCACGTACTCACCTCTCACTACCCCACCACACCCCCCCTTCCCCCACAAGCCTCCAAGGCCGGGCACTCGCCGCCGCGCTTCTGGGCCCGTTTTCCAACGGCGTTTGCCCTGGAAGCCCCGCTCGCGTGGCTTTAGCTTCCGCAGCTTCCGTGATAGAGTACCGGGATGGTCTTCACGGTAACAAGTTGGAGCTTGGGAGTACCCAAGAACGACGGACCATAACCTCGTGTAGCCGCAGTACCGGCAAGCGCAGTGGAAACGCCGGCGACGGGACGTCCATACAGTGATTCGCGCGCCGCTGAGTGTCCAAACCCCTACAACCCCAAGGAGGAATTGACATGAGTTTTCCGATCGACCTGAGCCTCTTCACGCCGCTATCTTTCGACCTGGAACAAGAGACCCTCGACGAAAAGTCATTGAAAACACTTCGGGACAACGTAGAGTTGTACCGCGATACTATTGTGTTCTTCACCGCCATCGCGGGAGCCAAAGGGCTCTCCGGGCATACGGGAGGACCGTACAACATCGTGCCGGAGGTTCTCATTGCCGAGTCTTTCATGCGCGGTTCCCCAGCGATTCACCCGGTCTGTTTCGACGAAGCAGGCCATCGAGTGGCCATCCAGTACGCGCTGGCCGCCATTAACGGAGAGATGCCGGTCGAGAAGCTCTTCCACTATCGGGAGGCGGATTACGGCCTCTACGGCCATCCGGAATTGGACCGAAGCCTCGGCATCAAGTTCAGCTCCGGACGTCTCGGCCACATGTGGCCGTTCGTAAACGGAGTTGCCCGCGCCAACCCACAACAGGCGGTGTTCGTCTTCGGTAGCGACGGCTCACAGCAGGAAGGCAACGATGCGGAAGCTGCCCGCCACGCGGTAGCACACAGCCTCAACGTCAAGGTCATTGTCGACGACAACGACGTCACCATCGCCGGACATCCTAGCAAGTATCTTCCCGGCTTCGACGTCGAGCGGACGCTCACCGGCCATGGTGTGACCGCCTTGACGGGCGACGGCGAGGATCTACCCGGCGTGTACCGTCGAGTTCGAGAGGCCTTGCGAACCGATGGCCCTGTCGCTGTCGTAAACCGCCGTCCCATGGCGCCAGGAGTGCCCCAGATCGAAGGGAAAAATGCAGGGCATGACGTGGTCCCGGTCGACGCAGCCATAGAGTATTTGGAACAGCGAGGACAGAAGCAAGCCGTCGACTACCTCAAGTCCGTCTCCAAGCTGAGCTCCGGAGGGTCTTACCGCGGATCGTCGACCAACTTTGGAAGCAATCGAAAACAGTTCGGCGCCACGCTCGGAGAACGTATCAAGGAAATTCCAGAATCGGAACGGACCAATCGGATTCTTGTAATCGATAGCGACCTAGAGGGCTCGACCGGCCTCAACGCCGTCGGCAAAGAGGTGCCGGAGGTATATGTAAAAGGCGGAGTGATGGAGCGGGGCAACTTCTCGGTCGCTGCCGGTTTCGGGTTCGAGGGCAATCGACAAGGTGTATTCTCCACGTTCAGCGCTTTCCTCGAGATGGTGGTATCCGAGATATCCATGGCCCGGCTCAACGAGAGCAACGTACTCTGCCACTTCTCACATGCCGGCGTGGACGACCTCGCAGACAACACCTGCCATTACGGCATCAATATCTTCTACGGTGACAGCAGTCCCGCGGAGATCAGCGAACGGACACGACTGTACTTCCCGGCGGACGTGCACCAAATGACGGCCGTCGTTCGGCGGGTATTCGAGGATCCGGGTATCCGCTTCGTCTTTTCCACGCGTTCCAAGACCCCGGAGATACTGGACGAGAATGGCGCCCCACTTTACGCGGCTGAGAACGGCTACGTATTCGAGCCCGACCGGGACGAGGTCGTACGAGAGGGCAGTGACGGGTACGTGGTGAGCTACGGAGACATTCTCTATCGGGCGCTGGACGCGGTCCACGCCTTGAAGGAGAGCGGTATCGACGTCGGGCTCGTCAACAAGCCCACGCTCAACGTCATCGATGAAGAAAGCCTTCGCAAGCTGGGTGAGTCCCCTGCGGTCTTGGTTGCGGAGAATCAGAACCGACAGAACGGCCTCGGTGTCCGTCTAGGGGCCGCCTTGGCTGAGCGCGGTTTTGCACCGGCATACTCGCACGTGGGGATAACCCGCCAAGGGCGGGGAGGTCTCGGCGAGCACGTCTTCAACCAAGGGCTCGATTCGGATTCCATCGCGGAGGCCTTTCGTAAGCTGCGACAGGCCGGGCGGTAACTCACACGCCCGGCCACGCCTTACACTCATACGCCGGCCACGCCTCGCAGTCACAGGCCTGGCCATACCTCGCACTCACAGGCCTGGCCATACCTCGCACTCACAGGCCTGGCCACACCTTACGTGGGTCGCTTGAGCGCCAAACCGTCGGTTAGCGGTTCGCCAGGCCCGGGATCCCGAGGGAGAGCTGTACACCGTTTCGTACGATTCTGAGCGTTACCTCGCGGCCGTTTGCCTCGGCAAGCTCGCGGTAGAACTCTCTGGCTGTCTCTACACTCCGACCGTTCACAGCATGGATGACGTCTCCGGCCCGAAGCCCGACCATCGCAGCGGGTGTGCCCCGTTCGACGTTCATGAGCAATAAGCCCCCGGGTCCCTCCGCAATGCCGCGCTGAGCGCGCAGCTCGTCGGTCAGCGGCGCGACGGCAAACCCCGGCCAGAGCTGAGAACGGTCGGTTACCACCTCCTCGGAAGCACGACGGTCAATCGTCACTGCAAACGTGCGGCGCCGGCCGTCGCGTACAACAACAAACTCCGCCTCACGGCCAGGGAGCAGCTGACCAACCTTGCGGGTAAGCTCAAAGGAGTCCCTCACTGGCTCCCCCTCGACGCTTTTGACTACATCACCGGGACGTATGCCGTCACGCGCCGCAGGGGACTCCCGGTAGACATTCAGAACCAAAGCACCTTCCGAGACTCCGAGATCCTCCATTCCCGCCGGGAAAGCGTCGGAATGGACGTCCACGATACTCACGCCGAGCCAGCCGTACGTTATCTCTCCCTCTTCGATCAGATCGTCAATTGCTCGCCTGGCGAGGTTGATCGGGACCGCAAATCCGATTCCAACGCTTCCTCCGTCTCTCGAAGCAATCCACGTATTGATACCGATGATCTCGCCTTCCAGATTCGCGAGGGCGCCGCCGGAGTTGCCCGGATTGATCGCGGCGTCCGTTTGGATGAAATCGGCAAAGCCCGCGATGACACCGCCGGGACTACTTCTACGGCCCAACGCGCTCACTATCCCGGCGGTCACGGTCGACTCGAATCCGAATGGATTCCCCACAGCAATTACCCAATCGCCCACGTGAAGTCGATCCGAATCGCCCAAACGGGCAATCGGAACGTCCTCGCCCGTTCTGAAGCTAAGCAGCGCGAGATCGGTTCGCGTGTCCCCCCCGACAATGTCGGCAGGAAACTCGCGTCCATCGTATAAGCCTACCGTTATTTCCGTCGCTCCCTCGACCACATGGTTATTAGTCAGCACATATACGGCATCGTTGTCTTGCCGAACGATCACACCCGACCCGAGGCCGGGACGCCGGTACTCCCGCGTTCGGTCCTGCTCCTCCTCACGAGGGCCAAAGAAGAACTCGAACGGCGACGGAAACTGCGGCGAGGGGTCACGCCACCGAACGACCTCCACAGTGGACACCTCCACAACCACCGGCAACACCGCCGCTGCTACATTGCGGAACGTAGCGGGGGCCGTGGCCTGTTGTCGGTCAACCGGCGTGGCAAGCCGGCGATCGCCGTCGGCCAAGCCGTTGCCAGGAGACTCACCGCGTGGCGCCGGAGGTTCAGAACTCTCCTGCTCCGGACTCCCTGCCACAGTCTGCTCCATCGCAAGATCCATCGGCTCGCTCCGCGGGCCGGTACGGTGGCCATACACGGACGAGGCGTGCGCACTGTCGGAACTCTGGGCATTCCACTGCGCCACATCCGTTGCCACAGGAATCGAGGGATCGGTTTCCGCGATCTCCGCGGCATGCCCCGTTTCCCCGGCTAACCGCGCGATCGAGAACCCGATGCCCCCTCCGATAACCAGAGCCGCCAGAACAACCGCGAAGAAACGCCGGACACGCCCCCGGATGCTGGACGTCCACGGGCGCTTCCGGGAAGCTCCTTGCACAAGCGCCGTGTTCCCACTCGTCTCGTCACGTTTCATCACGTAGTACCTCCTTGATCACCAATAGCTCGCTTCTTCGACAACAGCCTTGCAACACGTTCCGCTGCTCCCTGGGTGACTGCCGTAACAGCCGACCCCCTCATGTGGCCCGCCGGCTGCCGGCGGCAGGCGGTTCCGATTACTCCTCTTTCCTCCTGAGTGCGGGAGTGCAGCACTCCGGGACCGCCTGCCACTCGCAACGGTAACTCCGGCATACTACTCCGGCGGCCACTCGCAACGGCACTCAAAGCACCCGCTCCGGCCTCCTACTCCCGGCGGCCACTCCGCCGTGCCGTTCGAGCCTGCTGCTCAGGACTGCTACTCTGCCCCACTGACAGGCCGGTTTTCCGGATCGCCCCAGTTTGGTCTCTCGCCGGATTCACGCACAGGTGCTGCATTTAATCTACAACAACTCGATATCAACAGTTGTTGCACAAAGATAGTATTGTCTGAGTTCAAGATCACTCAGTTTGGGATAAAATATACCAACGGTTATGCCGGAACGTCAGCCTTTGCTCGACCGCACGCACCAAGCGGTGTGGTGGCCCCGCCAACTCCCCCGGACATGAGGTTCCCCGCTCGCATGTGGGCCGCCCCTTGCACTGCGCAGCGCGCACGTCGAGCTTGCATGCCGTCGCGCCTTCTCCGAGATGCCCCCTTCGTGCGCACGGAGCGCCTCTCGGCCTTGTGCACCCCTCGCTCGTCCGATACGATCGTTTTTGGAAATAGACATCGGCTGCGCGGCTCCGTTCTCTGGACGTCGCGATGTGCCGGGCGCCACAGAGGCTGCGAACAATACGAGCAAGAGAGGAAGGATCGGTATGGAACGAACGGTCCGGCCGTACCCGGTAAACGGAACAGTAAGCGCTCCAGCGTCCAAATCGCACACAATCCGAGCACTCCTCATCGCCACCCTTGCAGCCGGCGAAAGCGTGGTTCGCGCGCCGCTTCGAAGCCGCGACAGCGATTCCTGCATTGCGACCTGCCGCAGGCTCGGTGCCGAGATCGCTGAAGAAACGAGCGGTGAGGAGACAGCACTCCGCGTCATCGGAACTGCCGGCAAGCCGGCCGTTCCGGACGATGTGATCGATGTTGGCAACAGCGGGACGACGCTGTATCTCGCAATGGGCGCTGCCGCGCTCGCCCCAGGGAGCTCAGTCTTCACCGGAGACGCGCAGATCCGCGGGCGCACGGCCGCCCCGCTCCTTGCTGCGCTCACGGAGCTCGGCGCACGCGCATTCTCCACCCGCGACAACGGCTGTGCTCCCTTCGTTTTGACCGGCCCGTTACAGGGAGGAAGGACTTCAATCGAGTGTCCCACCAGCCAGTACCTTTCAAGCCTCCTTCTGTCGTTGCCGCTTGCGCCGAACTCCTCGGAGCTCACTGTTCCGTTGTTGTACGAGCGCCCCTACGTAGAAATGACGCTCATGTGGCTCGCCCGTCAGGGCGTCACGCCCGAATATGAGCCGGATTTCTCCCGAGTCCGGCTTTCCGGGAAACACCGGTACCTGCCGTTTGACCGGCGGGTTCCCGGAGACTACTCCTCCGCTACCTTCCCACTATGCGCCGCGGCGATTTGCGGCACAACCGTTACGGTCGAGAACCTCGACCCCGACGACCCGCAAGGTGACAAGAGGGTAATCGACATCCTACACGAGTTAGGATGCGACGTACGGCGCTCGGAAGCGTCGGCAACCCTTACAGGGCCGGCGAGCGGCCGGCTCCAGGGCGGAGAGATCGATCTGAACGCGAATCCCGACGCTCTGCCGGCGCTCTGCGCAGTAGGGTGTTATGCGCAAGCTCCGCTCGTGCTGCGAAACGTTCCCCAAGCTCGAGCCAAGGAGACCGATCGCGTGGCGGTTATGGCCCAGGAGCTGTCCCGGCTCGGTGTCCACGCAGAACCGCGCGAAGACGGAATCGTCGTCCATCCTGCCCAACCGGCCGGAGGGCGTGTCCGGAGCCACGGTGACCATCGCATTGCGATGGGACTTGCCGTCGCTGCTTTGGGAGCGGCCGCTCCGGTAACCATCGAGGAAGCCGACGCGTGCGCCGTAACCTACCCCGGCTTTTTCGACGACCTTGAACGCCTCCAGGAGCCGCTCAAGCGCTGAACGCCGCGACGGACGCCGCCATGAACAAAGGCAAGGTGAGAATAGCCGCCACGTACGTGACGATTATTGCACTCCCAGCGAAGTGGACTTGTTCCTCACTGCCGTACGCGCGCGCCACAATCATGATGTTCGTAGCAGGGGGCGCCGCCGCCTGGATGACCAGCGCCGGCGGAAGCGCATAGGCCAACTCGCCCGGCAGACCCGCGATCGGAGCGAGCCACAACGCCGCGAGCACAACCGCCGGGTAGATTAACATCTTCCAGAACACCAGCCGGCCAAACTCGGAGCGGTATTTGAGGTCCTCGCGCGGGATACTCGCGAGTATTCCCCCTAACACAACGAGCACCAGATCCAGCGCAACAGGAACTGCACTATCGAGCACCTGCACGGTCCCGTCGGGCACAAAACGGTACAGGTCAGTCGCTGCGATGACCAGGCCAAGGGCAAGCCCGACCATCGGCATGTTGGGGCGGAAGATGAAGCTACGGCTTCCTTGCCGGAAGTACCCTACCGCCACCGTCCAGAACACCGCGTTGAAGGCAAGCGTATAGATGAAGACGTAGACAAGGATCGGGCCGGATGCCAACGCCCTCATGATCGGTATCGGGATGTAGCCCGCGTTGTGAAGCGCAAAGAGAGCCACCATCTCCCGCGGCTGGTCGGAAGCAAGCCCCTTCGTGTAGATGGTGAGGCATTTGCCGATGAGCCCCTGGAGCCCCACCATGACGACACATGCGAAGAAACTCCCGAGCATCCAGCCCCACCCGGCATCGGCAGCTGCTTCCCAGTTTCGCGATAGGTCATGGATGAAGTAGAGCGGAAAGAGAACGTTGATCGTGACGGCGATGAACGGGGGGAGAACTCTACGGCGCAGCGGTTCCGCCCGGAACAGAAAGAAGCCGAGAGCGGTGAAGAATACGAGACGACCGACAGCGGGAAGGATGGGGCCGAGCATGCTGCAACCGTAGTCAGCTTCTCCGCATTCTGTCAAAAGGCACGTCACCACGTCCTAATCCGTAAGCAGGGCAAACGGAGTTGAACCAGTACGGTTCCACGGCGGCGGCGGAAAGCCACTGAGGCAAGTGCTTCCCACCCACACCACCCTCGCGGCTCGCCGTAAGCGTCCAAGGCCGGCCACACCCCGCCGCCGCGCTTCTGGGCGCGTTGTCCAACTGCGTTTGCCCTAGATCCGTAAGGATAACGCCTTGCCTGTATCGCCGAGCCGCTCTATCATGGAAGCATGCGCGTAGGTGCTGCCGCGGTGGAGCGGCTTCTAGCGGACAACGGATTCACCGCCCGAGCAGTGAAGATGATCCCTACCGGTCATTTCAACGAGAGCTATCTCGTCAAGACGGAGGAGGAGCGGGAGGTGGTGGTTCGCATCGCGCCGCCCGATGATGCAGGTTTCGTGTTCTACGAGCGCGGGATGATGGCTCAGGAGCCGGAGATCCACGCGCTCGTCCGCTCCCATACATCGCTCCCGGTACCCGAAGTACTCGCATACGACGATTCGCGGCAACGTATCGATCGAGCATTCATGGTCTTGGAGCGTATGCCCGGCAAGCCCCTCATGCAGCGGCGTCTGCCGCCTGAACGGTCGGAGGCGGTGATGTATGCCCTCGGAACCTATCTGCGTGAGCTGCACGAAAACTGCGTGGGTGAGGCGTACGGATATGTCGGCCGCCATCGACCAATGAGCCCCGCGGAGGACTGGACGTCCGCATTCTGCGAAATGTGGGATCGTCTTGTGACGGACCTCGAAGAGTGCGGAGTGTACCGTCCGGAGGATGCCCAGTTGGCTCGCCGCACACTAACGCGCAACCTCCCCGCTTTCGTACGCCGGGAGCCCGCTCGTTTACTTCATATGGACATCTGGGGCCAGAATGTCCTGGTAAACCCGGAAGGAGAAATTACGGGAATCCTGGACTGGGATCGGGCGCTATGGGGTGACCCGGAGATCGAGTTCGCGGTTCTGGAATACTGCGGCTTGGACGTACAAGCATTCTGGGATGGGTACGGTCTCGCCCCTCCAGCAAACGAAAACGCCCAAATCAGGCGCTCGCTCTATCATCTGTATGAGATACAGAAGTATCCGGTAATCTGGTTGAAACGGCAAGGCGGAGGTGACCACTTGTGGGCATACCGGGAGTACGCGTTGCGAACGCTCTCGGATCTCGCGTAACTCACATAGTCCGGGAGGGGCTCAGGTTGCTGATTCTCGGGGAAGACACAACGCGGCCACTGAGGCAGCTTCGTTTCCCGGAGCTCCCCGGGCTGAGCACCTCTTCTTCCGCCATGCTACTTCAACCGCGCCCGCAAAAAACGCGGCAGGGCCCGTACGCCGGGCGCCCGGAGGCCACCCCGTAGGCTGAAGGCTGCCTTGGACACATGGAGGTTCGAGTGTTTCTGTCCGGAAAAGCTCTCAGATTGCTGATTGCGGCGGCATTTGCATGCCCTGCGGCGCCTTCCCTGTCGGCCTTCGAGGCCGGAGGCGGGCTCAATGTCTTTGTGCCGGAATCGCTCTATCGCCACGGCGAGGGAAGCATCAGCGTCGAAACTAGGGTGGAGTCCGGCTTCGGCCTGACGGAAAACGTCAGCATGCCCTTTGGCATCGCATACAACCAAGTCTATGGGCTGACCGCGCGCAACATCTCGGTCCCGGGAAACGATGAAGACGAAATAGGGGAGCTGGGTTCCGGGACCCGGCCCTGGTTCTACGCCGATAGCCTACTGCCGTTCGTGCAGGTCAAGTTTCGTCTTCCGGCCGGTCGATTCTACATAGACGCAGCGGGCGGTTTTGCCGCGAACTGGAACCTCACCATGCGTCCCCTGCACAAGCACATTGAAAAAGACCTGGCACGCGCACACGCACACAATGAACACGAAGAAGCCACGAAACACCTCGTCTTCACAGAGGGGCCGGAAATCAGCCACCTGCCCGGATTTGGGCTCACCGCATCCGTAGCAACGGGCTATCGATTTGGTTTCGGGACCTTGGAGCTCTCCGGAGCATTCCGTCACGTCACCGGGCGCGGAGACATTTCCGGAGAATACCGCCTGCTCGACCAAGCCGGAGACTCCATCGAGGACGACGTCCGAGAGCTCACGGAGGCCTCTTTTCGATGGGTCCTGCAAGGGTTTACGGTCGGTCTCGGGTTCAGGGTTTCTCTCTGAGACCCTGCGCCCAGACCCCGGCCCTCCTTGGACCGGGGCGTGGACGTGCAACATGGAGCGTCCGAGCGCCCGAAAGCCGGCTCGCGCCGGTCAGCTTCCGCCGGACACGAGCCGGTTGATGCGCCGCACGAAATCCGCCCGATCCTTGATCTCGGCACCTTCCATCAGTAGTGCTTGATCGAGCAGCACTATGCTCATGTCTTCGACCAGCTCATCCGGAGCATCGTGCAAGCGGTTGATCATCTCGTGCTTCGGGTTGATCTCGAGGATCGGCTTGACCTCGGGAGCATTCTGCTGGCCCATGGCCTTGAGCAGTGCCTGCATCTTCATAGTCGGATCGCTCTCGTCGACCACGATG
>PWGF01000172.1 GCA_003554375.1 Spirochaetaceae bacterium | reverse complement strand
GATCGGACCGTAGGTGAGGTGTCCGAGATGCTGTATCAGACCCGCTATGATTACATATTCGACTCCACGAAGTTCGAACGGCATTTTCAAGTTCCTCCCACGTCGTACGAACAGGGAGTTCGCTTCACCGTGACCTCTTTGCTGGAGTCGAATCCTGAGCTGTCCATCGCCGTGAAGTGATCCGGGCAAGGGGCAGGCGGCAGGTTTCAGGCAGCGAAGGGGATGACGAGAGCAGCTCCTAATGAGTCTGACTACAATTGCTTCGTGGGTCGACAGTGCCTGGTCCCGCGGCGAACGCATCGGGACAGCGAGCCCGTGAGCGCCGCGGCGAGTGTCCGTACGTGGCCTTTGCCTGCGGCGCAAGGTGGCGTGGTGAGAAGTGGCTGAGTACTCGTTTCATCCCATTTTTGCCGCAGTAGGAGAACTGCACCCGTCCAACTACGGTTGCCCTGGGTTCGGTCCAATGATCGATTGCACAGTGTAACAAATTGCGGTATAGTTTGAGTATCATCTTCCCGTATGAAGAGTTCCCGTATGACGAAGCGGGCCGCGGGCAGATCGGTTCTGCCGTCTTGTGGCTGTCCGCATCGACAGCACTAGACGATCGGAGAGGATCCGGTGCGAAGGAGAACCAATCGCGTGGATCAACCATCGGTTGTCAGCGCAAATGATTCTCACAAGGCCATGCCCGATCTCGTGAGAGCCACTGCCGCTCTGACCCGCGAGAGCGGGTTGAACGCACTCGCTGCCGCATTAGTCGATCAGGCAGTTGACATTACGCAGTCTGACCTTGGCGCTCTATACCTCTTTGCAGATCTCGACAAAGGAATGGGGACACCTAAGCTCCTCTACCGCCGGGGTCGGCACGACGTTCCGAAGAGCCTTCGGCCCAATTGCGAAAGCGTGGCGCTGGTCAGCGAGTTCAACGATCTGCTTGTGCTGCACGACGCGGATCGCCCCTACTTCGCCGACGCGTTTCTCGATTTCCGCATGAGGAGCGCCATTGTGGCGCCGCTTGCCGCCGGCGGAATCCGGCTTGGAGTGCTGTTCCTGAACGCGGAGGTGCCTGAGCTCTACCGCCACGTACGGCTGCGTTTCATCGAGTCGTTCGTACCGCTGGCAGCCGGGATGCTTCAGAACTCCCGCTTGCTCGATGAGGTTCGCCGGAAGCTGCGCGAAATCGAAGCGCTTGAGCGATACCAAGAGAACGTTTTTTCCTCGATGACGGATCTCCTGGTAACCACGGATCAGAATGGGGTGCTTCGCTACTTCAACAGAGCAGCACAGGAACGGCTAAAGCTTGCTGAATCCCATTTGGGGCAGCCGATGGAGCGCGTTTTCTCTTCAGTGGTTGCTCCGGATGTGCTGAAGGCGATTGAGCGTTCTCAGCGCACAGGCGAGGCCCTTTTGGGCATCGAGGGTATTGCCTCGGCTTCGGACCGCGAAATCGATTTCTCGCTCAATGTATCGCCTCTCCGGGGGAAGCGAGGTCGTCGCGAGGGTGTGACGCTCCTTTTTACCGATCAGAGCGCTGAACGAGAGTTGAAGAGCCAGATGGACGTGGTCAAAGAAGAGCGCCGGATCGTAAAGGACATGTTCGCCCGGTATCTCTCGCAGGACGTGGTCGAGAACCTGATGCAGCAACCGGGCAAAGTGAGGCTTGGCGGCGATAAGAAGCTCGCCACGGTTTTCTTCGCCGATATTCGAGGCTATACGAGCTTCGCCGAGGACAAGGATCCGGAACACATTCTGGAGGTGCTAAACGCCTATTTCGCAGAGGCGGTGGAGCATATCATCCGGAGGGCCGGATTCATCGATAAATTCATCGGTGACGCAATTATGGCGGCGTGGGGCGTGCCGCTCGAGACCGAAGAGCAGGATGCAGTGAACGCCGTGAGTTGTGCCCTGGAGATCCAGGAGCGAGTGCGATCGCCGAATCGGAGCTTCTTCCTGGGAGACGCTTCTGAGCTGCAGGTAGGAATTGGATTGCACACCGGGGCTCTCGTGGCTGGGAACATCGGCAGCACCGAGCGCATGGATTATTCGATAATCGGTGACAGTGTGAACGTTGCGGCACGCCTGGAGAGCATCGCTCGTGGCGGCGAGGTGATTATCACAAAGGAAACCCGGGATGTGGTTGGTGACCGGGCTCGGGTGGAAGAGCTTGAGCCGGTCCAAGTAAAGGGAAAGACGGAGCCGATTCCCATATTCCGTGTTCTGGAGATGGTTTCGTAAGACGTTCCTCCGTCCCTCGGGGTCGCCGTCTCGGGGTCTGCTCCGTCTGTGGCCCTCCGGAGGCGACAGAAGCTACGGTGAGCTACGGTGTGGAACGAAGGATGCTGGTAAGAGGCTACGGTGCAACGAAGGAGGCCGGCAGAAGGCTACGGTGCAACGAAGGCGAAAGCAGCCTCCGTCCCCGGCCGCCGTCCCCGGCGCCTCTCCGTCCCCGGCCGGCCGTCCCCGGCGCGCCGGCGCCGAGGCACCTCCGTCCCTGGTGCGCCGGCCTGGTGCGGCGGCGCTACCCGGCGAGGGCTCACCGGTCGCCTCCGTCCCTTGGCCTCTTGGCCTCCGCCCTTGGCCTCCGTCCCCGGTGAGCGGTGCGGTTTATCTTGGGCAGGCGGTGGCCAAAGCCGAGTGTCGCCTTAGCGTCGCCTCGGAGTATCGGTAGAGCTGGGGGTCGTTGTCATTGGGACGGGTCGCTGTGGGCGGGATAAGCGAGGTGTCGTGCACGGAGTCGGACTTCAGTGAACTGAGGTGAAGGAGGAGTAGTAGGTGGTGAGTTTCGATTTCCAATTGATTGCAGGGCTGCCGGTTTGGACGCTGGCCGGGACCTTTGTCGTTGTCATGCTCGTTATTGCGGCGCTGGTCTGGTTGACTGTTCTGAGAACGGCCTTTCGAAGGCGGCTACTTCGGGTAGTGGAAGAACCGGACAAAGCCAACCAGCTGATTCACCGGAAGTTACGCCGGAGCACGCTTGCGCTTCGATCGGGCCTCATAGAGAAGATTGCGCGGAATCGTGATCCCCGTATCGTCGAGCTGACGGGCGTGGATCGGTTGTGGATCGAGCGGGTGCGAAAGCGAGGCAGGCGTCGAGATATAAGGCGGGTACTCGATCTTGCTCCGAATAAGGGACTCTTCGCGTGTTTCGCGGCGGCATTGCGCAAGCGCGCCGCGGCGAAGCTCTTCCTCGAATGGCTCGAGTCGACCCAGGATATGTTCGCATTGCGGCGTATTGCGCTTTCTGAGCCGGGTGCCGAGTTTGCCGGTGGAGCTGCGCTCGAGCTTCTGCGGGATCGTCTAGGGCAGATCCGCGAGATGACCGGCGATCCGGAATGGCCGCCGCGCTACTTCGCGATCAGGATTCTGTTGCACAGCGGCGATGAACGGTCGCTACGTGCAGTCTGGGAGGCATTCAAGGATCCGAACCGAAACATACGCCGGATTGCTGCTCGGTTCATCGAGACGGAAGAGCGGGAGCGACTATACGAGAGTCTTTACGACCTCTATTTGCACGATCCGGTGTACGAGGTGCGCCGAACTGCCAGGCGCCGTTTGGCACGGGGGTTCCCCGACCGATATCAAGTAGATCCGGATGAGCTCACCGAAACCGAGGCTATGCACGCACTGGGCCTCCTCGAGCCCGAGTCGGTGGAGGATAAGGCGCTTGCGTTCACCTACCTGGAAAGCGAAAATCTGGAGCTTGCATTGCCGGCGGCTTTGCATCTCCAGCGAATCGGCGCACTTGGGCGTCTGTTCCGAGATGCTTCCACGGGGGATCCGAATAGCTTCAGGCGTGCTGAGCGTTTACTCACAACCGCAGCGGAAGTCAACGTAACCGGGTTTCTCGAAGAGGTTCACACTGTAACGGATCGGGGACCGCTGCTTCTCGCAGCGAGGATACTGGCGACGGCCGGAGATCAGGCCATTATCAGCGTTCTGGCGCGGCGGGTATTTGCGCTTACTTTCGATCAGCCGCGAGATGAAGATGTGTATTATGCGACCGTGCAAGCGGTATCGGTTCGTGGAGACGACCGAGCGTTCGATGTGCTGCGCCAAGAACTCGGGAAGCGACGGGCCGACCGTCACGTCGCGGGGCTTCTTCTCTCCTCCGTCCCCGGTCGGGCGCAACATGTGGTCCAGGACACGGTGATGGAGTTGCTGCGGGATCCCGTCTTCGAAGCGCGAGACGAGCTGCACGAATGCATTGCGCGTTTCGAAGACCGCCGCTTTCTGCCTGAGATCATTGCCATTCTCCAGGGGTCTCCGAATTCGTGTCCACGAGCAGCTCGGACGTCGGCGGTGCAGGTCTTGAGCGAGCTCAGACTCCCTTACGCGCGGCAGTATCTGCTTGAGAACCTCGCGATGCTGGAGCCGGACGAAGCGCGTGAGTTGTCGACATCGCTGGCCCGAAGTGCCGGTACGGAGTTCTCCGATCGTGCATGGGAGATCCTCAACGGTCGAGACGGAGATACGCGCGCTGCGCTCATCGCGGTGCTGCCTGCTCTCGGCGCCAAGGAATTCCTCAAGCCTTTGCGGGAGGCCGTGAAGGACGCCGATCCCACAGTACGCATCGCGGCAATCTGGGCGCTACTCGAATCGGGTGACACGAAGTCGTTCAACCAGGCGGTGGATCGCCTCCGCGATCCAGTGGAGCACGTTCGTACTGCGGCTGCTACTGCACTCGCTGCGCATGGGAGTGACACGACGGTGCAAAAGGTCCGCGAGGTTCTCGAAGACGAAAACGAGGTCGAGGACGTTAAGGGAGCCGTCATAGAGGGGCTGGGGCGATCCGGGCAAAAAGCGGCGATTGCCGTGCTTATCGACATGCTGGAGCAGAGCGATCAGTGGGACGAGAAGGTGATCGAAGCGCTCTCCCGGAAGCGAACCGGCAACCAGGTCGCTGAGCTGGTGCAGCATGTGAAAGACGGCGGCTCACGGTTGCGCGAGAAGCTCATGCGCGTATTCCGATCGATGGGGACGGAGGGGGAAACGGAGGGGGAAACGGCAATGGTCGAGCTTCTCGAGAAAGACATTGGCGCCCTCCGGCCGTTCATTACCGAGATCTTGGAGGAGACCGGTTACGTGGAGGCGACTATCCGCAAGATGGCCCATCGGGATCCTGCCGTTCGGAGGGAGGCGGCCGAAGCCCTGGGGGCGGTAGGCACACTACCGGCATTTCGCGGAATCGTTCTTGCGGCGCGGGATCCGGACCCCGATGTTCGCGTGCGGGTAACACGCGCATTGGAGAAGCTCGAATCGGATGCGGGGAAGGAGATTCTCAAGGGGCTTCAGAATGATCCGGACCGTCGTGTGCGGAAATTCACTCTGTGGGCGATGGAACGGTACAGAGCCAAGGAGCTGTAGCGCACAGCGCGAGCAGCGTTTCATCGATGAGAAGCGGCTTCCCGTGGATTGCACCACATGCATACGCCGACGATAGCGCCAGGCCCGGTTGAGGCGCGAGACCCTCAAGCGGCAGCTCGCCGAACACCGTTCGGGACAAGGCCTCCAACGAAGTCTCCGACCGGGAAGCGAGCATACGCGCGGCAAGTGGCCGCTTGACTCGCGGCCCGAACGTGACGCGCACGCGTTTACGCTTGATCAGGCTTT
Source organism: Spirochaetaceae bacterium (assembly GCA_003554375.1). GTDB lineage: Bacteria > Spirochaetota > Spirochaetia > DSM-27196 > SKKC01 > PWGF01. Next base: position 10,675 of record PWGF01000172.1, on the reverse strand, counting down.
GTGCGTAGACGATCGCGTCTTGAATGCCTCCCAGCTCGTCAACGAGTCCGCGTGCGTGAGCGTCGGCTCCCAGCCACAGCCGGCCTTCTCCGATCTCGTCGACGTACTCCGGTGCCTTGTTTCGGAACTGGGCCACTCGAGCAACGAACTCCCGGTATAACGATTCGATGACACGGTCGATTGCGGCGCGTTCCTCGTCAGTCAGGGCGCGCAGAGGAGTCCCGAGGTCCGCGGAGTCTCCCCGCTTCACAACGTCGCTGGTGATCCCATGGTTATCGAGGTACTTCCGCAGGTTGAAGAAGAGCGTGATTACACCTATTGAGCCGGTTATAGTGGTCGGACAGGCGAACAGTCGCGATCCGGTCATCGAGATCCAGTATCCACCGCTTCCCGCTACCGGCCCCATCGATATGACGAGTGGTTTCTTCTCAGCCAGAAGTGCAAGCTCACGAAGCACGTTCTCGCCGGCAAAGGCTGAACCTCCTGGCGAGTTAATACGAAAGACGACCGCCTTGATCCGCCGGCTCTTGCGCGCCGAACGAATTGATTGGGCCATATCGCGATCGCCGATCGCCTGACCCATAAGCGGATCGCGCCGGTTTCGTCCGTCGACTACAGCGCCTTCGAACACGAGAACCGCAATACGTGCACCCGAGCCAAACCGTCCCCGGACTCGCTTGATCGATGTCTCTTTCACCTTCTCTTTGCTCTTCCAGCTCGAGATGAGATCGTTGGCAGTTCGGCATTCGTCGACGAGGCCGTCGTCTCTCGCCTCATTCGCGGTGAGTATGCGCCCGTTCAGCAACTCATCCAAAAGGGCTTCGCTGAAGCCGGGTGACTGCGATACGGCCGCTCGCAATGCGTCGACGGTGCCGTCGAGCACGGCCTGGAGCTGTTCTCGGCTGTACGAGTCATATTCGCTTGTCCGAAGAGGATCTCCGGCGCTCTTGTACCGGCCGCGGCGAACAATCTCAACGCCGATTCTGTGTTTTCTGAGTAGCTTCTTGAAGAAGAGGCCGTTTCGGCTCAAGCCCTCGAACGTGAGCGTGCCGAGTGGATGGATGACGCGCCGCGAGCAAGCCGAAGCAAGGTAGCAGTCAAATGCCTCGTAGCTCGGCGAGAAGTACACTACGTGCTTCCCTGCATCGACCAGACGTCGGAGCTCTCTGCGTATCTCCTCGAGCGCCGCGAACGGTGGAGCAGCGAAATCTTCGACGCGCTCCACGAGCACTCGCTGGGTAGAGCGCGACCTTTCGATACGAGCGACGCGTTCGAGAAAATGATCGAGCCGGAAGCTTCGATCCATCGATGCACCGAGGGCGCCTTTAACCTGCGGGCCGATCTCTCGATAACGGCCGCTCAACTCGAGCCGCACGAAGCGCATAATCCCTCCTGAGCGCCTGACAGCGCGTATTACGCGCGGCAAGCGTTTGGTGTTATTCGCCGACGCTGCGTAGCCTCGGGCCGGGTTCCCAGTTCCGGCATGTTCTTGCCCGGCTGCTGGGAACTGCGTACGCTGCCGCCCGGTGCCCGGTGCCCGGTGCCCGGTGCCCGGTGCCCGGTGCCCGGTGCCCGGTGCCCGGTGCCCGGTGACTCGGTGCCCGGTGACTGCCGATCAGTGGCTGTCGACTAAAGAATAGTGCGAGTTCCTATCGCCGGCAAGGAGCAGCACGCCCGGGTGCCCGAGCGTGTGCTCCGGCATGCCCCTGGGCGTTGAAGGTCTCGGCATGCGCCGGAGCTTTGCGCTACGTTGCGGGCGCTAAGCGGAGGTTGACACTACGCGGTCTACCGAGAAAACTTCTTCTGATTATTGCTTAAGGCTCGAACGGGCCGGCGGAGCTGCTGCGGTCCGGTACCGGCTTTCGCCTTCGCGGCCCGGGATCGTTCGGGGAGTGGTGGTTAGTGACGATGATCGCCCCGGTTACGAGGGCATCGGACAGTGACGGCGGCCCGACCGGCGAGTCGGGCACAGCAGAAGGGAGCGCAAATGCTTGGCAATGGGGTACAGCTGATGGTGCTCGGGGTGGGCTCCGTGTTCATTTTTCTCGGATTGCTGGTGCTCGCGCTCTATTTGCTGTCGAGCGCGGTTCGTCTCTGGGAGCGACTTAGGCCGTCCAGCGGCGATCACCCATCTAGTGAGCGGCGTGAATCGGAAGAGCTGGAGAAAGTGGCGGCAGCGATCGCCGTTGCGGTAAACGCTCAAGAGAGGGAATGAAGGTGAGCAAGAAACGGGTAGACATGATGGTAACCGCGTTTCGTGACGGATTTCAATCCGTATACGGGGCCCGTGTGCGTTTGGCTGACTATCTGCCGGCGATCGAGGCTGCGCGGGACGCGGGGGTTAGACATTTCGAGGCCGGTGGCGGTGCCACCTTTCAGTCCGCGTTCTTCTATGCGGCGGAAAACGCTTTCGACGTGCTGGATTCGTTTCGGGAGGCGGCCGGTCCTGAGGCAAACCTGCAGACGCTCGCTCGTGGCATCAATGTGGTGGGACTGGACTCTCAGCCGAGCGATATCATTCGCCTACATGCTGAGCTCTTCGCAAAACACGGTGTCACTACCATTCGGAACTTCGACGCGCTCAACGATGTGAATAATCTGGTCTACAGCGGTCGCTGCATCACTGAAGCGGGGCTCAACCACGAGGTCTGTGTGACGCTCATGGGGGTTCCGCCGGACTGGACCGAAGCGCACACTCCGGAGTTCTACGAGCACGTGCTCCGCGGCATTCTCAACGCGGATATCCCGTATGACTCGGTCTGCTTCAAAGATGCCTCCGGGACGGCTCCCCCATGGGTGGTCTATGAGACGATTGCCCGAGCGCGTAAGCTGCTTCCGGAGAATGCCAGAATCGCATTCCACACACATGAGACGGCGGGGACGAGCGTTATCTGCTACAGAGCTGCTCTCGATGCCGGCGCAGACCAGATTGACCTCTCGTTGGCGCCGGTTTCGGGCGGGACATGTCAGCCGGATGTGGTGACTATGTGGCATGCCCTGCGGGGGACGGAGTACGATCTCGACGTCGATATCGACAAGATTCTGGAGGCTGAAAGAGTCTTCAAGGAATGCATGCGCGACTACTTCCTTCCTCCGGAAGCCAAGGCAGTGGAGCCGGTGATCCCGTTCTCTCCCATGCCGGGCGGGGCTCTCACCGCCAACACGCAGATGATGCGGGACAACGGCACCTTGGACCGCTTTCCCGAGGTGATCGCTGCGATGGAGGAAGCGGTGCGCCGTGGCGGCTACGGCACCTCGGTTACTCCTGTCTCCCAGTTCTACTTCCAGCAAGCGTACAACAACGTTTTCCTCGGGCCCTGGAAGCGGATTGCCCATGGCTACGGTCTGATGGTGCTGGGTTACTACGGACGTCCCCCGGGGACTCCCGATCCGGAGATCGTGCGGAAGGCAGCAGAGCAGTTGGGTCGTGAGCCGACCGAGAAGTCGCCGCTCGAGTTGAACGATGCGGAACCCAGCAAAGGTCGTGAAGCGGCTCGGACGGCGCTCGAGCGGGAAGGGCTCCCGACCACAGACGAGAACATTTTCATTGTGGCGACGTGTAAGGACAAGGGTATAGCGTTTCTCAAAGGCGAGGTCCAGCCGAGGCTCCGGAAGAAGGAGCCGGCGTCACAACAAGCCGTAGGTGCCGGAGCCCAGTCGGGTGCGCAGGCGGCGGCACATTCAGGGGCGGCGCCGGAGACGGAGGCTCCGGGGGCGGCGCCGCGTTCGGCGACCGCGGGGGCGTCCCAAGCCGCGGCCGGGAATCTGGGTGCCGAGTCTCGCACGTACGCAGTATCCCTCAATGGAGAGACGTTTACAGTTACCGTGGATCGAAACCGGGCCAGAGTGAACAGGCAAGAATACCAAGTCGAGGTAGTGCCGAGTCGAGTGGGGCATGCGAACGGAGGCACAGCCGGGCCGCAAACGTCGAGCGCCGGCATCGCGACTGACACGGCGGGTTCTGCTTCGGCCTCTCCAGGGGCCCAGGGGACGGCGATGCCTCCGGCGTCTCAGGGGACGGAGGTTCCCGGGGCGACGTTCGCAGCGTCTCCAGGGACGGAGGTGAAGACACCGCTCGCCGGGAGCGTCGTTCGGGTTTCGGTTCGAGAAGGCCAACAGGTTAGCGAGGGGGATACCGTGCTGGTAGTCGAAGCCATGAAGATGGAGACCGCGGTGAGCGCGCCGGTTTCCGGGGCGGTTGCACGGATTGCAGTCGGTCAAGGCGATCACGTCAGCGCTGACCAACCGGTCGCGTGGATCCGTTGAGGGGCGACTCGTGAGTATCAGTGAAGCGTTCTACGAGCTCGTAGCATCTACGGGCGTTGCGGCGATGAGCCTCGGGCAGCTCGTGATGATTGCTGTCGGCTGTCTGCTGATCTGGCTCGCCATACACAAGAAGTACGAGCCGATGTTGCTCCTGCCCATTGGTCTTGGCGGCATCTTGGCAAACGTTCCGCTTGCCGGGGTAGCCGGGGCCGAGGGGCTTCTGGGGTTGATCTACGAGTTTGGGGTCGAGACCGGGGTATTCCCGCTACTGATTTTTCTGGGGATCGGTGCGATGACGGACTTCGGTCCTCTGATCGCGAATCCGCTGACGGCGCTTCTCGGTGCCGCTGCACAGGTCGGGATTTTCACAACGGTTATCGGAGCACTACTGCTCACGCGGTTTGCCGGGTTTGCCTTCACGCTTCAGGACGCGGGGGCGATTGGAATCATCGGCGGCGCGGACGGACCGACGGCGATCTTCCTGGCGAGCCGGCTCTCACCGGAGCTCCTAGGGGCAATCGCAATTGCGGCATACTCGTATATGGCGCTCGTGCCGATCGTCCAACCGCCGATCATGCGAGCACTGACCACGCAGGGGGAGCGTTCGATTCGAATGCGACAGCTTCGGCCGGTGACACGCCTGGAACGTGTGCTCTTCCCAGTTGTGGTGCTTGGTCTCGCGGTGGCGCTTCTGCCGGAGGCTACCCCGCTCGTCGGAATGCTCATGTTCGGAAACCTTCTCAAGGAGTCCGGCGTAGTGGAGCGCCTTTCGCAGGCGTCCCAGAACGAGCTGATTAACATCGTAACGATTCTCCTCGGCCTGGCCATAGGCGGACGGTTGGAAGCGGCCGGTTTCCTCCGGCTGGAGACGTTAGGAGTCTTGGCTCTCGGGCTCTTTGCCTTCGCTATAGGTACGGCTACGGGCGTCCTCCTCGGGAAGCTTATGAGCGTGCTCAGCAAGGGGCGGATCAATCCGCTAATCGGAGCGGCCGGTGTTTCGGCCGTTCCTATGGCCGCCCGGGTGGTCAACCGGCTCGGCCTGGAAGAGGACGGGCAGAATGCGCTTCTGATGCACGCCATGGGACCGAACGTAGCAGGCGTCCTGGGGTCGGCGGCGGCTGCGGGTGTGCTTCTGGCGCTTCTGGGCTGATCAGCTTCAAGCTTCCAGCGTGGGACTCCCACAGGGCGAACGCAGTTGGATCGGTACGGTTTTGCGACGGCGGCCAGAAGACGATGAAACGAGTCCTTACTCGCTTGTCACTACGCCGGCGGGGGGCGCAGGCAAGCGCCAAGAACGGGCTCTCGCCGCCGATCTTCGCCTATAATCTCCAACTGCGTCTGCCCTGAAGGCTTTGAGTTCCGTGCTTGACCCTCGGGCGATTCCGTCCGACGATGGAGGGCGGTGAAACGGCGCAGAAAGCCCCTCGACACGCCTCGTGCGAAGCACTCGATCATCGTTGGCCATTCGAGGAACGCTCGGAACCCGAGCGCTGAGAAGGGCGACGACAGGGAGAAGGGCGACGACAGGGGGACGGAGGGCTCTGATATGGGGCCTGCTTACCGGGAAGAGAGTCCGGAGCGCGAGCCTTCCGAAGAGGTGCGCTCGCAACCCTCCCCGGAAGCCTCAGAACATGGGCACCGTTATCATCCAACAATGGAACCGACGCTCGGCTCGGAAGAGATGCTTGGAAACGCCTCAGGAAACGCGGCCTCCGCCCGGTCTGCTCAGCAGCAGGGTGTACGTGAGTGGGTCAACGGGAAAGAGTTCGTTTCTCCGCCGCCCACCCCGACTCAGGAGAAGGCGGCGCGGTATATCCAAGCTCAGCTTATCGAACAGCTCGAGCGAACGGGCGCCGCACGCGTCTTCTCTGCGCCTGGTTTGGTCGAGCTTTCTCCCAATGATGTATTGAGACCCGATATCTGTGTCGTATCGCTCGATCGTCCTCAGAGTTCCGACTTGCGTTCAACCGCGGGACCTCCCGACCTTATCGTTGAGGTGTTGGGCTCCTCGGGAGGTGACTGGGTCCGCCAACAGAAGAGAGCAGCATACGCGCGCGCCGGTGTGCGGGTTTTTTGGGTTGTCGATGTTGAGCTCCGAGTAGTCGAAGTGTATACGCATCGAAGGACGGCTTCGACTAGGTCCGTGAACCGCGGTAGAAGCGATGGCGCCGGCGGACATGGCGCCGGGGGACCGAGGAGCGCGTTCATGGCGAGGATTGGGGCTTGGGTGTCACGGAAATCCCGAAGGGTTGAGCGAGAGTTACGGCACACGGGGACGGAGGAAGAACGAGTCGGCGTCACTCTCGGGGGCCACTACGCTGTGGTGCGGCTTACGAAGCTTTGGCGGCAGGTGGAAGAGGACGAAGCTGTCGAGTACCCGATCGACGGCGAGCTCGATTTGCACCTTTTTCAGCCCAAGGAAGTGAAGGATCTCGTGCCGGAGTATCTCCGGGCATGTCTGGATCGCGGAATCTACGAAGTTCGTGTGGTACACGGGAAGGGGAAGGGCGTGTTGGCCAAAACGGTGCATGCGGTTCTAGAGCGTCTGGAAATAGTGGAGCGGTTTCACGTCGACTGGGGCAGCCGTGGAAGCTGGGGCGCAACGCGGGTGTACTTGAAGGATGAGGACGGGACCTGAATAAGCGGGCCCGCGAATGGCCCTTGTATCGCACCTCCAGAGCTACAGCAACTGGAGAAGGTGTCGTAGCTCGTACTGAAGGGGCAAACCGAAGAGTCTTCATGCCCATTCCGGAACTGGATGTGACCAGTCGACCCACAGGATCTGTCGATCGCCGAGTCGGCCGGGTGACTGCGAGGATGAGGCGCGTCCCGGCTTCTGCTTACGCTTGAAGACCTCTTTCACCCGGCGGCGACTTCCTTTCCTGCGCTGCCGCTGTTCCTCCGTCCCTGTCTCCCCGTTGTCTCCCCGTTGCCGGTCCCCTTCGCCCGGAGCGGAACTCCGGCGTGCCCGGAGCGCGATGGTGGGCCAGACGGGCATGTCGCCTTTCGGAAGCTGTAGCACGCTTACTGGGCGTAGTCAGCGCGCTGTCTCCCCTACTGGGCGTAGTCAGCGCGTACCAGGCCGCACACGGCTAGGTCCTCGAAGACGCCCCACTTGTGGACGTGTTTGCGAAGGCAGCCTTCGCGTTGCATACCCACTTTCCGGAGCACTCGCCCCGACGCCGGATTGCGGACGAAGTGGTAGGCGTAGATTCGATTCAGGCCGAGTTCGACAAATCCGTACCGGATCACGTCGGTTGCGGCTTCCGTCGCGTAACCGTTTCGCCAGTAGGGCAACCCAATCCAGTAACCTAACTCTGCACGCTGGTGCTCCGGGAAGATCGTCAATCCGATAGCTCCCACGAGGACTCCGTTATCGCGGCGAGTTACCGCGAAGTTGGCGAGGGTTCCGTTTCGGAAACCTTCCTCGTGGGTAGCAATCCACTCTTTCGCCATTCCCTCCTCATAAGGGTGCGGGATGCTGAGGGTGTTCTCTGCGATCTCGCGTTCTCCAGCAAGGCGTCGTACCTCCGAGGCGTCGGAGAGCTGAAAGGGACGGAGGATGAGACGAGAGGTTTCGATGGTGCATCGTGTGACCATGGCCCGCTGACTATGCCATGGACTTGCAACAAACGAATAGCCCTATCTTCAATTCGATGGCACGGAGCTCCTCCGTCCCCCGCCGTCCCGCCGGGCCCCCGCCGTCCACGGCTTGCTGCCGACACGCCGGGCTCCTCCGTCCCCGGGTCGCTCGGGTTGCCGGCCTTGGTGTCTCCGGATTTGTCTCCGGATTAGGCCTTTGATGCCTCGAAGCAGTAGGAATCAGACCTGCGGAAGTGCGAGCTTCCTTGCCGTTTGTTTACGCTGGTATTAAGATTGTCACCAATGAAAAAACTTGGCAGGATAACACAGAGTGATGATCCAGCGAAAATCTGAAGACGAGCTGCGACGAACTATCGAGGAGTTCTACCTTCGTCGTCAACTGGTGGACGTCATTTTCGAGGCTGGCGAGATCCCTTCCCAGTCGGTTGTCCGAACTATCGGCATCGGTTTCTTAGACATTGTCGACTACGCCTACTTGTCCCGCTTTCTTAGTCCTGCTGAGAATCAGGTGCTGCTCAACGGGTTGTATACTGCCTTTCACTCGGTCCTGAGACGTCACGGAGGGTACCTCAATAAGATCGAAGGCGACAGCATTATGTTCCACTACGGTGGGCCCGTCGACCCTCGTACGCGTGATCTTCCGGATGAGCTGTCGGCACCGGACGTTGCACGGAGGTTGTTTCGCTCGTGCGTAGAGATGCAGGAAGTATGCATCCAGTTCAATCGGGCGGACGACCGGTTTCTCGAGAACCAGGCGACTCCGCAGGACCAGGAAATGCTCGACCGCGGGTTCGCGGTGATGGACGCCATAAGGAATCAGAGCGACATCGCCCAAAGCCTTAATGCGTTCTTTCAAGTGCAGATTCGCATCGGTGCACACATCGGGCAGGTGACGGTAGGCAATCTGGGTCCGGCCGGCGCGCGACAATGGGATATCGTAGGGGAGCCGGTGATCAAGGCGAGAAGAATGGAGCAGACGGCTCCGGCCGGAGGTCTTCGCGTCACTCAAGAGCTGTACAATCAGCTAGAATCGGCCGGGGTGGTCGAGGAATACCACACCGAGTTTCGGAGGAAGGCCGCGGAACGGAATGGATTGTATAGTAGCATCGGGAAGGCGGAGCTTTTTGTACCGCGGACGGTGAGGATTCAAGCGAAATCGGACATAACCTTCGACACCTACAAAGTCCAGGTTCATCCCGATCACCCGGAGGCTCTCGCCTCACAGGTTTCGCTTCTGTGTGAACGAGGCGAGGAAGGGATCGCGCGCGCACTCGACATGATCTCCTACCACCGCGGGGACATTTTCATCATCCGCGCAATCGAGCAGCGGCTTGCTGAGATGGGAATAACTGTCCGTACGGCGCCGATGATCCGAGCCATGTTTCCGCGAGTATATCGGCGGCTGGTCCATCGCAGGCTCTCATCCGACGAAGTCGATCGCCGGATTGATCGGCGTTTTTCACTCCAAGATGTATTCGAGCGACTGGGAGCGTGCCAAGACGCTCTGAACCATGATGAAGAGGCGCGAGGACTTCGCCCGTCACCGTTCACCACGTACCGGCAGTATCTTGCCGAGCGCTCAGCCGCAATCGACAAGCAATACCGGAAGCGAAAAGAACGGATCGAGCGCGAGGCCTATTTCCATGACTTGGTACTGCCTACCGTTTTCGAGAGCCTTCGCGCGGATATGCTCGAGCACTATTATGCCACGCGCGAGCTCGAGGCCGTGGAGACAGCTTAGGCCGCCGAAGCGCTCGCGCCGCAATCCCACCGTCCGTCAACCGGCAGGCGCCCTCCCGACCGTTCAACGCTCCAGGGCGAAATGGTCTATGAGCTCGTCTCCAATATCGATAATGCGGACCTCGAGCGCATCACCGTCCGTATCCGGGACGGCAAATCCTTCCCGTTCCGGCTCCATCACTACTGTGGAGCTTTCCTTGCCGGCGGTGCAGCCATCTGAGCCGAGCTCTGCCGTGAATTGAGCAGTGTACTCTCCACGCTCGCCTCATTCCACCCAGCGCACTGCTCCGTGATCGGCGCTGGATGCAAGCGCGGCGTAAGCGCGGAGCGCAGTCGAGACAGCGCGTGAGCGTTCCGGGGTGAACGCGGCCTTACCGCGTGACTCTTCGGTGCGGTGGCGCTCACGGAGTTCCGTTTGACTTACGGCGAGCTCGATTCGGCGCTCGGGAATGTGGATTTCGATCCGGTCGCCGTCGCGTACCAGCGCGATCTCGCCACCGGCAGCTGCCTCCGGAGAGACATGCCCGATGGAGAGCCCCGAGGTCCCTCCGGAGAAGCGCCCGTCGGTTATCAGCGCGCACTCGGTCCCGAGCCCCATCGCTTTGATGTAGCTGGTAGGATAGAGCATCTCCTGCATGCCGGGGCCCCCTTTAGGGCCTTCGTACGCGATCACGACGACGTCGCCCTTTCGGATGCTGCCTTCCAGGATGGCCTGACATGCGCTTTCCTGGCAGTGAAATACGCGGGCGGTGCCGCTGAAGTGCATCACTTCGGGAGCGACGCCGGCCGTTTTGACGATGCACCCGTGCGGGGCGAGGTTGCCGGATAGCACGGCGAGTCCGCCGTCCGGAGCGTAGGCGTGCGTTCCGTCGCGAATGCAGCCCGAAGCCCGGTCGAGGTCGAGCTTGTCGTAGCGAGTCGACTGCGAGCCGAGGGTAAGGTTGCCGCTCACGCCGGCGGGGGCGGCGCCGTACAGCTCGGAGGGATCCGGGACGTCGGCGTTGCCGCCGGCCGGTGCGGCCTCGGCGCCGGCGGCAGGGCTCGGTTCGGCGCCTCTTTGCGAGCG
>PWGF01000255.1 GCA_003554375.1 Spirochaetaceae bacterium | reverse complement strand
CTCGCGCTGGGCGACTGCGCCCTGAACCGCCAGATACGCTTCGGTTACGTCCGTCTCCAGTGCCTGACGATCGGATTCCAGGCCGATCTCCCGGCGTTCCCGTTCGTACTCCGCCTGCAGCCGGTCAGCTTCCGGACGCCCGCCCGGGTAGCCGTCATAGATATCGTAGCTCCCGGAGAGCCCCAATGTGCTCCGGTGGTCGCGGTCAGCATTGTCGTCACCGTTCTGGTTATCCGGCACGCCGTCGTTGCCCGCCGTCCTGGTGGAGTCGGGAACGATCCGATGGCTCGCCCGGAGCCCGAGCGAGCTTCGGGGCCCGCGCCCATCGAGGGAGGCGCTGAAGCTGTCGGTAGGATCGCTCAGGTCTTGCCGCTCACCATCCTCGAGACGCAACAGATCGCCGCTGCGTTCGTATCCGAGGCCGGAGTCGAGGCCCCATCGGAGCGCCGACATCGCTTCCTCGTACTGGAGGCGAGCGTCTTGCTCGCCGGCTTGCAGGAGGGCTCCCTCTGTTCCGTCCCGGAACGCACGTTCCAGCGCCGATTCGAGCGATATCGGTACCCCGTCTGCGAATGCACCCGGCGCTGTCGCCAGTAAGACCAACAACCCAGAGACGAGGATGGCCAAACGCCGGCCGAACGGCGTGGGGACCGTCGCCGGACGCTTCTCCCGATGACACGCTGCTTGGCCTTCGGGTACCGTTTGGTCCGCGGTTCTGGAGCATTGGCGACCGATGAATGTTTCGTGCTGCAATGTGATTCTCCGCTTCATGCTTATGAGAGGAACGGTACTCACCGACAGTCGCTCTGCCAATAGACGACGGATAACATTGGTTTTCCGGCTCCCGACGGTGTTGTTATGCTGCATTTATCTTGCGCACCCGGGCTCTTCACCGGGGCTACTCAGGCGGGCGGGGCGCCCCTGACACTCCGGGAGGCGCTCCGGTCAGCGAAGGCGAGAGAGCCGGACGGCCGTAGTCTGCACATGATGCCGGAAGCACCGAGGGGGTCACCGCACGACCCGAAACGTTCGGATCATCCCACGAGTGGGTATGAGACTCGGGAGCCGGCCTGTCGTGCGATCGATACTGGCGGCGCCGCCCGCAAATGAGGGGAGCGCCACGACATCGCCTTCTTGAAGTCCGTCCAGCACCTGCACCACCGAGCGGTCGCTCATGCCGAGGCGAACTATCTGTTCCACGGTACTTCCGTCGTTGCGCACAACCGTGACGACACTGTCCCGGCCGGAGCGCCGCACAGCCTCGTGGGGGATAAGGAGAGCGTTCGAAATCTCCTCCGTCACGATTTCCGCGTCCGCGGTCATTCCCCACTTCAGGCGGCCGTCGGGGTTGGCTACGACAATGTCGACGTAGAAGACAGTGGCGCTTCCCTGTTGCTTCGCTCGTTGATCGATTGCGGAGACCGTGCCCGGGATTCCGTATCCCGGAAGCCCGAACGGCGTCATGACTGCAGGCTGCCCTACGGCTAAGGCAACAAGATCGCTCTCGTCCACGCCGGCGCGGAGGATCATCGTGTCGTCGACCATGAGGGTAGCAAGCAGCGTGCGGTCGTCGACGATGTCCCCCCGACGCACGTAGAGCTCGGCAACCGTGCCGGGGTGCGGTGCCCGAACCGTCGTCTCCTCCAGGGCAAGTTCAGCCCTGTCTCGTTCATTCTCCAGTTGGGCGACGAGCGCTTCCTGCCGGCGAATCTCCGACTCAGACGGACCTGCCGATATCCGTTCCATCGCCAGGCGAGAAGCGTCCAGACGAAGCCTCGCAATCGCCTCTTGGGCGTGGCTGCTTGAGTGCTCCGCTTCCGCAATTAGCCCACGCTCAAGAAGCTGCTCGTTTGCCGCCACTGCGCGAGCTCGGTGGTTCCACGCCGCCTCCGCCTCCAGTAGGCCCGCTTCGGCACTCGCCACGTCCGCCGGATCGGCTCCTTGTTGCATCCGTTCGAGCTCGACCCGAGCAGCGTGCAAGCGCGCTTCGGCTCCTTCCGCCTCAAGCGCCAAGCCCTGGTCGTTGAGTACGAACAGGATCTCGCCTGCGGTCACACGGTCTCCTTCCCGGACGCTGATCTCCCGAAGCGTGCGCGCCGGGACGTTCGGTCCCGGGCGGACCGAGAATGTCTTGTAAGGTTCGATCTCGCCCGACGCCGGGACAACAGCCGATATCGGTCCCGGACGGGCTGTTGCCAGATGCGCCGGAAGGTTCGGTGCGGTATCGGGGGTGTCTCCTGGGCGAAGGGACGCGGTGCGGGGAGAAGCTCCGTCCAACATCGCAGCATCCGCGGCGACCGGGGTAAAGGAGAGAAGTAAGACGGGACCTATCGCCACCAGCGTTGCGCCGATCACCGCCATCACAAATGGGGCCCGGAATGGGACGTTTGTCCCGCCGGAGATTGAGTTCACCAGCGTATCCCTCCGTCAGTCTTCGTTATCGCCCGCTCCTGTGCGTGTCCAAGATGGTGCGGACGCAGAGCAAAGATAACTCCTTGGCGCCTGATCGCCTATAGGTAGGGAGAGAGGCGCGACAAATGGGGCGTTGGCGAGCATTTGTCGTTTTCAGCTGCCACCGGCAGTGATACCCTACCGCCTAGGCGGAGGAGGTGACGCTTCGGGTGCTCGCCCTACGGGATCGGAACTGTGCGTCACGGTCATGGTGAAAGATGGGTGTGCTGTTGTACCCTCCGTAATGTGGAAAAAGGGAGTTTGTGATGAGCGATCAACAACAGGCGGCCTCGAACCGGAAGGTGGTATTCCTACTCCCGCCGGAGTGGATTCGTGACGATCTGACGCTCTGGTTGGTAGAGAACGAATATGAAGCATGCTGTTTCGAGGACCCGCAACTGTTGTCGCGGGTGATCAAAGAACAACCGGGGTCGTTCATCTATGTGAATATCGAGCGCGGACCTGACAAAGGCGAGTGGGTTCGCGTTCTTCTAGGGCTCGAATCGCTTCGCCGGGAGCACGGCGTTCGGCTCGGGCTCATTGCCGAGTCAGTGGATCGGCAGATCATCAAGCAGTTCTATGAGGCGATAACGATCGAGTGCGGGATCCTTTCCGGATTCCCTAGCCGGGAAAACCGGCGGGAGGTAGCGAACAGAATAGGCCGGACGTTGGCGGAGTACAAAGCTCGGGGAGCACGCCGGTTTGTCCGGGCTCGCTGCGAGGAGCGGGGTAACGCCACAATAAACGTAAAGCGTGGTACTGACTACCACCGTGGCGCGATCCGGGATATCAGCTCGGCGGGATTGGCGTGCACGCTTCCGACTTTGGAAGGGAGCCTGGAGCTCCGATCGAGCCTTTCCGACGTCCAGCTCATGCTCGGAACGCTGCGCTGCAGTGTCGACGTCACAGTGGCTGCCGTTCGCGGCGACTCGCCGAGGCTTTTCGTCCTTCTATACGCCTCAAGGCCTTCCGAAGCCACCCGCAAGAAGCTGCACACCTACATTCGCGACACGATCCAGTGGGGGTTCGAGCGGAGTCTTCAGGCCTAGTAGGCGTCCTTGGCGGCTATGAGGGCGTGGCGCGATCGTTGTCGTTCAGGTGTGAGGCACCCGTCGGTGTTGGCTTCGGCGGTTCCTCTCACGCGCGCCGAAGCAATTCGGCCGCAACGTGTGCATTTGACAGAATCTTTATACAAGGAATATCACGTCTTGGCTCCTCCTTCCGATTATACTTAGTGAAAGCCCGGGAATAGGGAGGCGAGCGAACTATGACGTATCACCATCTGAGAATGATCGTGTGCACCGGTCTCATCCTGTTTGCCGCGCCTCTGCTCGGCGCACAGGAGGATACCGGTGACTTCTTCGATCCGGTACAGGAGGATCCCCCGGAAACCGACCGGGAGCTTCCGGCTGATCCGGAGGCTCCCCCGGCCGATCCGCAAGATCCGCCGGCGCCGGAAGATCCCGGCGCGCCTGCCGATCCTGCGGATCCGGGGGCACCCACCGATCCTCAACAGCCGGTACCGCCCGACGCTACGCAACCGCCGGTTGGACAGCCGGGGGATCCTTTTCTGGTTGTCGATCCCGAGAATCCGATCGATATAGAGGAGATACTCTTCCGGATGGGAGGTGGAGTCTCTCCCGGGACATGGGCACCGGGCCCGGGATCCCAGCCGGGTGAGCACGACCAGATGCGGAGCGGCCCCACGGAGCCTGGAGCGACGACGCAGCCGGAGGATACCACTCAGCCATCCGAAACCACTCAGCCTGGGCAGACATCCCAACCCCCACAGGGGCAGGTGGGAGGACACGAGAGTCTAACTCACGCCGGATCGCCCAGCGAGGGTGGAACCGACGAAGCTGCCCAGATAGCGGACTCACATGGCGAAGAAGAGCTGGGCGGAAACGAGACGGCGAACAACGAGGTAGGGCGGAACCCAACTGAGACGGATCAGCGCGAGGACCAGCCGGAAGAACCCGAGCAGCCCGATCAACCGGACGACGGCGGAGACATCGACGACGACGAGCTCGAGGAGTTTGCCCGGATCCAGGTCGAGGTTCTCCGTGTGCAGGAAAGCGTCCAAAAGGAGATCCAGGAAACCTACGACGAAGCGGAGCTGACGGATCGCGAAATACACGAGATTAACCAGGCGCTGGATGCAGCGGGAGGCGACATCGACCAGGTTGGGGAGTCACCGACGTTTGACGAGGAGCATCAGGAGGTGCTGGAGGAGGTTGCCGAGCTGGAGGTTGAGGCCCACGCGGCGTTTGACCAAGTGGTCGAGGGGAGCAATCTGGGAGAAGAACGGTTCCACGAGGTGGCGGTCGCGGTTTCCCACGATCGTGAGCTCTCTGCGGAAGTTAACCAGCTCGTCGAAGAGGCCTTGCAGGATAACAACGAAGGCGCGGACTAGGTGATCCGAAGCCGGCAAAGCGGTTGCATCCGGGGGAGCCGGCGGGTGCAGATGAACTAGTTGCATAGGAGCAACGGAATTTGTGTGCGCCGCCGCCTTCATCTTATGTGTCCAGGTCTGCCGGAAAACGCAACACGACTCGGGTGCCGCCCTGGTTCTCGACGGTCAGTTCCCCGCCGAGCTGTGACTCCGCGAGCATTCGGACCAGCGGAAATCCGACCGAGGAGTTCTCGGCATCTTCAAGCGACGCTCCCGGCTCTAACTCGGGCATGCCGATCCCATCGTCTGCTACGCTCAGCATAAACGAGTGGCCTTCACGCTTCATTGTGACGGCGATCGATCCGGCACACCCGGCTGGGGCGCCCGGATCCCGACCGGGGAACGCGTGTTTGCACGCATTCGTGACGAGCTCGTTTGCGATCAGACCGCAGGGGACGGCCTGGTCCATGCTCAACGTCACGCCTTCGGCGGAGAAGTGCAACTGAATGCCGCGACAGTCGATTGACTGTGTGGTATACGACATGAGTTCCCGTAGGTACTCGTCAAATTGGACACGATCGAGTCTGGGGGAGCGGTAGAGCATCTGGTGCACCAGGGCCATTGCGTGTATCCGATTGGCTAGATCTCGGAGTACGGTATGGGGCTCGAGCTGCATTGCTTGCTCGTTATATTGATGAATTCTGATTAGGGATATGATGGAGGCGTAGTTGTTCTTCACCCGATGGTGGATCTCCCGGAGAAGGGCCTGCTTCTCATTCAAAGAGTCCTGCAGCATCTGCTCGCGCTCGAATATTGCTGCGGTCATGCTTTCGAATTGGCGGTAGAGCTCCTCCAGCTCGCGGAACCGAGGGGCGTACTTAGGACGGAACTGCTTCCCATGCTCGATCTCGGCAAGGCCTTCCGTGAGACGGGCCAAAGGATAAGCAACGTTGGCATCGAGCGTTCGGCTCAGGAGCCACCCTGCAGTGGTGAAACCGGCGAGGATTGCTCCCAGTAACACGGCAAGCACGACGCCGATCGGGAGGAGCTCGGATCGCACCGGGTGAGCGCTCAATACACTCCACCGCGCAAACTCCGTATGTTCGCTGCTCCAGAGATACGTCCTTCCGTCATCGGCTGCTATCCCGAGGAAGCCCTCCGCGCCGTTCAGTGCGTTGCGCACCGGCTCTATATGACCGAGGTTCTCTTGCCGTTTCACCCGTTCCCAGTCCGGATGCCCTAACAGGTTGCCGTATTCGTCCACGATAACGGTGAGAGTGTTGCCGTCATCAGTCACGAAATCCGTCAGAAAGCCTTGCAGGGCGCGCAAGCTCAACTCATTGACCAAAAAGCTGCCGTCCCGAATCGGCGCGACGAGTCCTACCGTGAGATGGCGCGCCTCCGGGGCACGGTAGGGAGCGGTGATCTGCATATCTTTCCGAGAAGCGGAACGATCGGATACCGGCGGGTCGGTCCAATCCTCGGGAGGTTGCTGGGCACTGTCCCGCGGGCCAGCTCGTGTGAACTGGATCAATCGTGAGTAATCGAGTATCTCACCGGTTGTCGGGACGGCGTGGGATACCCGTCCCTTGCTATCCAAATGAAGGGTGCGTTCGAAGACCTCGGACCGCCGTAGATAACTGGTGGCCGTCTCGGAGAAGGATCCCCGGTGGGCTACGTCGGCCAAGAATGCCGTAGCGGCTTGAGCTTCCCGAAGGTAGTGGTCGACAGAAGTGGCGAAGGCCCGAGTATCCGCTTCCTTTTCCCGGATGACTCCGCCATATCGCTGCGCCGCATTCAGGGTAACCACGATAACAACGAGGATCATGGCCGGAAAAAGTAGGCGTGTCCTGAGGTAACGCTGAAGGACGGTTCGAATCGAGGCGGGTGAGGTGGATTGGCCGAGCTCCCGGTTGGAGAGGCTACTGCTGGAGGCCATTTGGGTTCGGTAGCTCCTCTACAGGGATTTCCTCGAGCTCGACGAACTCACCGTCTTCCACACGGATGACGTGTACGGAGCTGACGGCGTCCCCGTACTCGTCCAGCGTAATTGGTCCCAGAAGGCCGGGTAGATCTTCAACTGCTACAAGCGCCTTGGGGAGCCCGTCGGCATTGCCGCCTGTATGCCGGAGTGCCTCGGCAAGAACTGTTACGGAATTGTAACTACGCTCGGCTGCAAAGGACGCTTCCGTGCCAAACCGCTCTCGGTACCGCCGGCGGAACTCCTGGTATCGGGACGTCGGGTTGTTGAGAAACGCCGTCGTGACGAGGGTAGTACCGTCCACGGCGCGCCCCCCGGCCCGGACGAAGTCGCCGGTCATCGCCCACTCCGAGCTGAAGACCGCCGGTTGATACTCGGATGCTCGCAAGGCCTGGATGAACTGAGCCGAATCCCGGGCCGATAGGATGAGAAACACCCCCTGCGGGTTCGCGTCAGCGATTCTGCCGACGACCGACCGCCAGTCGGGCGACTGCCTCGAGGCGACGGACAGATCGAGCACTACGTCTCCGCCGAACGCGGTGTACTCCTGCTTGAAGAAACGGTGGAACGGGTCTGAATAGGCTTCGTTGTCCGTATCGCGGACGATCGCAAGGCTCTCGCAGCTGCCGTCCTGCGCGGCGTAGCGACCAAGCACCATGGCGGCCCGATCGGTACTGGCATGGGGACGAAACAGCATGTTCTCTCTACCGTCAAGCAACGGCGTGGACGTAGTAGGCGAAATAAGGACGGTTTCGGCCTCGTTCATTATCGGCAGAGCAGCGACAGTCTGGTCGCTTGTCATGTGCCCGATCACTGCGGTCACATCGGCGTTCACGAGCTCATCGGCAACTCGCCGTGCCCCGTCCTCGGTGCCCTCGTCGTCGACTGCCATAAGCTCCAGTTCTCTTCCGGCGATTCCGCCTTCGGCGTCCACTCTCTCGACTGCGAGCTGCGCTCCATTGCGCCCTTGGACTCCGAGATCGGAGTAGGGGCCGGTCAAGGGGCCGGCGAAACCGACCGTGATCGGTGAGGGAGTGCACCGCACAGACACGATACCGCCTCCGACGAGCACGAGCAACCCAAGGACAGCAAGAAGGTGTGATCCGCTGATACGGGACATGCGCATACGGTACCATGAATATTCGATCCGGTGAAGCTTGACGGCATGCGTGGGCGGTCGTACTCTCGCTAGCACGATGGATTCGGTAGATTACTTGATCGTCGGCGGCGGGATCGCGGCGGCGCGGGCGGCGGCGCAGACTCGCGAGCGTGATGCTACGGGAACGATCGTGCTGGTCGGTGAGGAGCGCGAGCTCCCGTACGATCGTCCGCCTCTCTCTAAGGAATTTCTGCGCGGCGGGACAAGCCGGCGCCGGATACGGTGTCACAGTCGCTCCTTCTACCGGAAAAAGCAGATCCGGCTGCGGCGAGGCGAGCGTGTTCTCCGCCTTGAGCTGCAGACGAATCCCGCTGCACGCTATCCTCACCGAGCGCTCCTGGCTTCCGGCGGAGTGATCGGTTTCAAGAAGGGTCTTCTGGCGACGGGAGGTATACCCCGGGGCGTGGGAGAGCTTCCGGGCGTGGAGCTTCCGGGTATCGTACCGTTGCGCACCATGGACGATGCCCTGAAGATCAAACGTTTTGCTCGGCGTCGCGGGAAACGGATAGTCATTATCGGCGCAGGATTCATCGGATTGGAGCTGGCTGCGTCTCTCTCGGCTCTCGGGGCCGACGTTACGGTCGTAGAGCGCATGCCTCGGGTATGGCCGCGCTTTGGGCCGGCTGAGGTTGGCACGTTGGTCGATCAGCATATCCGTTCTCATGGTGTCCGCTTGCTCTTAGGGGCGACTATGGCCGCATTTGCCGGGCGCGGTCACGTTGCGGCCGTGGAAACCACGGAAGGGCAAAGCATGCCGGCCGATCTGGTATGCGTGTGTGTCGGTATCGAGCCCCGCGTAGAGGTTGCTCAGCAGAGCGGGCTGGAGCTCGGGGATGGGATCCAGGTCGACAGCACCTTGTGCTCGTCGCAGGGTGACCTCTTCTCGGCGGGAGATGTCGCGGAGGTGTATGATCCGCTGACGGAGATGTTCCGGCGGGTCGAGCACTACGGCCAAGCGGAATACACCGGGGCGCTCGCGGGGCGTAATATGGCGGGAGACCGGCAACACTACGATTTCGTTCCCTACGTGTGGTCGGACATTTTCCAGTTGCATCTCGAAGCGGCAGGGACGTTTGCAGCATATCCGAACGTGGTAGAGCGTGGCGATCCGGAGACCGGAACCGGCATGTATATTGGCGTCGATGGCGGGCGGATAGTCGGTTATGTAGGGGTAAACGCACATTCGGCCGACTACGCTCCGCTCCAGCTCGCAATCAAGCGGAAGTTGGACCTGGCGGACGATCTCGAGGGGCTTCGGGATCCAACCCGGCCTGTTGCGCCGCTGGTTCAATCCAGGCTTGCCGGCAGCGCATAGTGCGCAGAGAGCCGCTTAGCCTCACAGCCTCACAGCCTCAGCGCCTCAGCGCCTCAGCGCCTCAGCGCCTCAGCGCCGCGCGGCCGCGCACCCCTACAGCTGCGCAGCCAATGACTCGTTGACTGCAAGGAGCTCGCCGGCCATCCGGACGTTATGGGCAAGGTCCATCTCGCTGCGCGTGAGCCATTCGTCTAGGAGGCGACGCATCTCGGGCGCACGCCCGAGACCCGCGGTCGGCACGACCGCGAGCAGGATACTCCCCAAGTGAAACGGATGCATCTGCGTCAGCGAATCGAGGTTGCTCCGCAACCACTCCCACAGCGGCTCGGCGGCGGCCGGATTCAGCCCGGCGCGGGCGAAGAAGAACGGGCGGTTCCGCGCCGGTACCTCTTCAGTGACGAAATCGAGCGCCTTCTCAATCGTCTCCGCATCCGGCAGGCACCCGAGGGCGGCCACGAGGTGTTGCCGCTGCGCCTCCGGGGTGTCGGCAGCGCCTACGCGTTCCATGATCCAGTCGTCGGCGCCAGGTACCGCTGCCGCACCCGCGCGGAATGCCTGCGGCTGAACGTCTGCCGGGAGTGTCTCGCCACGCTGCGCACGCTCGAATCGCTCGATGAGCCGGCTCCGGGTTGGTTCGAGCCCCGCGGCAAAGGCGGTCCAGCTCAGCTGGGTGCGGATGAGCGCCGTGGGATGCGGCTCTCCGGCGACCGCCTCGATTCCGATCCGTTCCGCTGCCCGTTCGAGTACTTTCTGCGCCACTTCGGCTACCGAGGGCATCTCCGCGGCCGGTTCCATCCCGCTTCCTGGGCTCGAAAACGGGCTGCTCTCGTCGGCGGACCGGCCGGAACCGCTGGGCCCGGCGCCTTTCAACGAAGCCGGCACCAGGAGTTTCTCGAACACCGTACACAGCCGGTCGAGCGGCAGATAAGCGGTTTCCTCGGCGAAATGGCGCACGGCAAAATCCAGGAAGGTAATGACCGGGAGCTCGCCCGCGCACAGCTGCGCCCAGAGGTCGTCTATGAGGCCGAACCGGTCGAATGCGTTGAGCATCCCGCCGGCTGCCCGCCGGCCGAGGTCCTCCCGTTGCGGGGGCTCGTAGGCAACGCGATAGAACCCGGTCTGATCCGCGTTTACCTTGAATGTGACGCACCCGTCCGGGAGGTCCAGAGATCCTCGACGTTCCGACAGAAGCACGGCCCGGTCTTCCGGCCGCCCCTGCGCGTCGAAGGCACGGACAGTGACCGGGAGGCTCCACGGAGGTTCATCCGCCGAGTCGGAGGCCGAGCCGGACATCGTTTCTTCCGGATCGAGCACGAACCGCTCCTGGAGGAGGTGGAGCCGGTTTCCCTCCCGGCGCACTCGGACGATCGGATAGCCTGGGCGACGGATCCATTCCGCCATGAGATCGCGCCCGAAAGAGGGCGCTTTCGGCGTCTCGGCTACCCCCTTGGAGAACGACTCGAGATAGCCTTCCGTATCCGCGCATCCTTGGGCGAACTGCCCGAGGTACTCCCGTACGCCGGCCCGGAAGGCCGTTTCTCCCAAGTAGCCGTGGAACATGCGCAGGATTGCTCCCGCCTTGCTGTAGACTATCGGCGCGGTTCCGGGGCTGAACTCGCTATCGCCCGTCCCCGGAAGCTCGATCGGGATGGTGCCGGGAAGCGAATCCCGCATGAGCGCCCCCACCACACGCTCGGAGACAAAACGCTCGAGACTCGCCCAATCCGGATGGTACGCATCGGTCATGAGATAGCCGAAGTAGGTAGCAAAAGCCTCGTTCAGCCAGATGTACTTCCACTCCGCAGGCGACACGAGATTGCCGAACCACATGTGGGCGACCTCGTGGGTGGTGATCTGCCCGATCCGGTCCAGGTTGGCCCGAGTCGTGACCGCGGGATCGTTGAGCACCAGATTCTCCCGGTAGGTGATCGCCCCGTAGTTCTCCATCGCTCCGAACGCGAAATCCGGACACGCGATCAGGTCCATCTTTCCAATGGGGAAGGGGAAGCCGGTGAAAGCTTCGCCGAACTCGAGCGCTTCCTGGGCAAAGCGTACCGCATCCGCTCCGTACTTCGCCTGCCCGGGGGGCGCCACGATGCGAACCGGAATCCGGAACGAGCGGTCTTCCACTGTTTCGAACGGCCCGGCACCAAAGAAAAGCAGATAGGTCGACATGCGCGGGGTCCGTTCGAACCGGATCAGCTTCCGGCCGTCGGGAAGCGGCTCCTCGCCGGAGGCCGGCGTATTGGAGAGAGCCAGATGCGCCTTCGGGACGGCAAGCTCGATGTCGAAGAACGCCTTTGCCGCGGGATGGTCGACGCACGGAAACGCGCGCCGTGCTTCGTTCTTTTCGAACTGCGTGACCGCCACGTAGTCGGGCTCGCCACCGTGGAAGAATCGAGCGCGGTAGAAGCCGACCATCCGCTCGTTGTGAAATCCCGTAAACCACACCGTCAGGCGTACCGGCCCGGTCACGTCGCGATCGAAGACGAGGGTAAGCCGTTCCGCCGCCTCGTCTATCTGCCATTCCACAGCGAGCTCAGACTCGCTTCCCGGCCCGCGCTCGTCTCGGCCTGCATGCTGTTCTTCGCGCTCGGAGCGGCCCGCAGTCGAGTCCCGGTGCTCTGATCGCAGCTCCGCCGCGTGGAGCTCGATAGTGCGCGCGGGCGTCTCGAGATGACCCGTGATCTCCACCGCTCCAAGGAAATGAAAGGTGGCCAAGTCGGGCTCTAATCGGATGCGGTATACGGACGGTCGAAACATGAGATCAGACTCCTTTCGCCGGCAAGTTACGGCCGGGCAATATGAGCGTGCGGATACCGACGGTGCCGATCATACCACCGAGGAAGATGGACGCTCCACCGGGGTGTGCGCAGTACGCCCGGGCCCGGTCGCTAACCCTGAAAGCATGGCGGCCGAGCAGAATCGGTTTGCCGGACCGAAGTGACCGGCTCCGGCAGCGAGCTTAGCGCATACTGTGCATCTGTCAATGGCATGGCGGGCAGCCTACCGCGCGGCCGGCGGCTCGGGTCAAGCGCAGTTGGACAACGCGCCCAGAGGAGCGGCCGGCGGCTCTGGGCGCGTTGACGGTGGGGCGACGCGAGAGTACCGTGACAAGCGTGAGGAGAGGATTGTTGGTCCCCCGGTGGCGGTTCGGTAGGGAGCGTGGGAGCGCTTCAGCAACCGTCCTGGCCGGAAAGGCTGACAATCGCGGCCCGGTAGCCTACCCGAGGTGTCGGTCGGGCATGTACGGAGCCGGTTGAGCGGTCCGCAAATATTGGGTGCTATGTTCCCGCGGACCGGAAGGTAGGTGCGGTATCGTCGCCGGAGACGGATTCAGCTCGAGATCGGATAGCTCACCGTTCCGCTACCGCTTTCGCGAGGCGGCTTCGGACTACGCATATCTACTGGATCGCGGCTACGGCGAGAAGCCGACGCGTAGACTGGTTGGTGACCGGTATCGGCTGACCGGCGCCGAGCGTACGGCTCTCCTGAGGGGAGTCTACCCGGCGGAGGAAGCTGAGCGCCGGCGGAAGCGCCTCACTGTCGAACCGACCGGCGTCCTGTGGATCGACGGCTATAACGTTCTGTTCACTATTCGGAACGTCCGGCATGGGCGACCGGTTGTATTAGCGCGTGACGGATTCCTGCGCGATGTGGCGGGTAGCAGGAAGCGCCCCTCGGATTCGTGCGAGCTGGAAGCGCTGATTCGCGAGCTGTGTGGGGTTGCCCTTCCGGCGGGTGTTCAGTCGGTGGTGATATTCCTCGATCAGTTTTTCCCCGGAAGCGGGCAACACGCGGCCCGGCTCCGCGAGCTCGGCTTCCGCAATCGGAGGGGATCGATTCCGACCGAGGTTGTTCGTGCTCCCCATGTGGACCGGCGGCTTGCCGCATGGGTTCGGGAGACCCGCGGGGGTAGTCAGAGCCCACAGGGGCTAGTGCACGACGGTGGCCTGATGCCTAAGATAACGCAGGCGGATGAGCGGGAGCTGCGGTTGCCTGCGGGAGCGTCTTGCGACTTTGATAGCAACGTAGCCGGGGCGCCGGTCACCGGCAGCCCGGAGATTTCAGGCGTGCTCGCGGGGAGCGATTCGGAGATAGCCGACCGATGTGACGCTCCCCTGTTCGATCACGCGCGCTACGTTCTCGCCGGCTCAAGGTCATCGGGACTGGGGCGAAACTACATTGACATTCGGCGGCTTCTGGGAGAAGCGTAGCCGCGGGATCCACGGCATCGAGGCCGGTGCGCGCAAGCCGCGGGACAGGGGGCCACGGCGGCGCCGGCGCGGTGGAGGAGCCCCGAGGGCCGCGGGCGTGCCGCTGAAGCTGGTGTATACGGAGTGCGCGCCGATTGTTCCTCCCGAGGGGCGCGGGCGTGCCGCTGAAGCGGGCATGCTTTCACGGCGGCCGTGCCGTTACAGATTGAAGACGATGCCCGCTCGGCCGTGAAGCACGCGGATGTTGTCATCGTCGGGGAAGATGAATTTGTACTTGGCCGCAGTGAAGAGCTCGAGGTTGGCCACCAAAGGAAAGGCGGTTCCGGCTTCCACGCCCAGGTGCAGCAACGTCTGGTCACCGACGGCGCTAATGCCCGGCACAAAGCCGGCGTAGAATCGTATCTGGTCGGCGGGAACCGTGAGGTTGAAGCCAATCCCCATATCGGTGACGTTTTGGTCGTTCAGCCTGTAGAGTTCCGCGAAGGGTGAAAGCCGGAACGTTTCGACCAGAGGGATATCGACGGAAAAACCGTAGTTGAAGCTGGGGGCCCACTCCTCGTAAGTAATCTTGGAGTCACCATTCTCGGAGTCACCACTGCCGTGCGGGAACGCTGCCCCTACGTGGACGGAAAGCCCCACGTCCTGTTGCGCTGTCGCTTGTGCCGCCACGACCAGCGTCAACGCCGCGACTAGCCATGCTAATCTTCTCATGTCACCCTCTCCTGGATCTGGTATGGTATTCGACGCACCGGCTTCCGCTTGGGGAGACGCCTGCTCCGTGTCACCGTCCAAGCAGTCGTTCAGCCGGTCGAGTCCTGATTTGCGCCGGCATTCGGTTCCTCCCTCGGGGCCGGGCCGGTCGTCTGTTCGTCGCGCGTGGAGTGCTCAGTCGAATCCCACGCTTCGTCACTCCACTCTTCCTTATCCCACTCTTCGGCAATTCGGTCCAGCTCTTCACGCATCAAGCGACGAAACTCGCTCTCGTCGGAAGATTGCTCTCGCAGTTTCCATTGCTGGATGCGGACGTGGTGTTTGATAAGCTCCAGCGAGCGATCGATAGAGCTCAATACCTGAGCCGAGACCTCCGTGTCCTCCTCTCGCGAGACGATCGCTTCGAAGAGGAGGTCTGCCGCTTCCTCCACGACGATGCGATTTCGTTCGGAACCGAGGTCCTGAATGAGCTCGGTCACGAGGTTGAAAGCTACGTCGCTTGCGGTGTCCTCCACGGCGCGTCTGACCATCGGCCCGACCATTGGGAGTTGATCGAGGCGCGCCACTTCGCGGTTTCGCTCGGTGGCGACCCGGATCTTACTCCTGATGTAGCGGCGGATATCGGCGCGATGACGTTGATAGTGGCGGGTAGCTGCTCGCTCGATTCGATGTGATAGCCACTCCACGAGCGCTTCGCGTTGCGGCGCGACCACCTCGGTCATGATCTTGTCGAGCACCGGGGTGCCGTGTCGGAGTTCGTCCTGAATCTCGCTGAGAAGATTCACCGTTACCCGGTCGGTAAGCTCTTGCATGGCGATCCCGTAGTACTTGCGGACGAAACGCACCGCAGGGGCCTGGGAGAGATCGATGACGCCGGTGCGATGAAGCCGGAAAGCGATCGAGATAATGCGGAGAAGCCTGAGGATGCGGAAGCCTGCGATTGGAATACAGCCCAACAGATCGTACCAATGGATGAAGGGGAAAAAGAACCAGCGGTGGTACCGCCGGTATATCACGGCCAAGACCCAACGTGCGAAGAACTCAAGCAGAAAGATGGAGACAAACATCAGATCTACGAAGATGAATCGCGGTTGGATAACGGCAGCGTACCAGGAAGCGAACTCGGGCCACACTCCCACGAACAGGTCGAAAATCGCTGCGTGCTGCAAGAGCCAGTCGAATACGATCCATGCGAGGTTTATTACCAAAAGAACAACCATAACGAGATCGACGACAAAAACGCCAAGCTGGCCCTGCTTCCGAATGCTCTGTAGCTTCATTTGGTCGCTCCTCTGAGACGATCGGCTGGTAGCATAACACGACATACGCATGCGCGGATAACGGTCGCGGCAATCGGCGCCGTTCTACCGCTGCTCTCGCCGTTGCGCTGTGCAAACGGGTTTCGGAGACGAGCGAGGCGCCGGCTCGAAGCTCGGGCAAAGCCTCTGGACCACCCGCCTTCAATCGTCTACGGTGGAAGTGCCATGCCGTACCAAGTACCGGAAAGGCTTCAGGTGTTCGAACGCCAGGTCAAGGGCGAGGATCGTCAGGGGACGGCGGTTCTCTCGGATGGATCATGCCTGCTCGTTGTAGCAGATGGTCATGGTGGCCACGAGTGTGCAGAGCACGCGGTGCCGATCTTCGTTCGGACGTTCAGCGCCGAGTATCAGGGAGAAGCGAAGGTAGCGTTGAAGCGCGCAGCAGGAGCAGCTATAAATAGTACCATGGGATATGACGCGGGCGCGGTTTACACCGCGGTGTGGCTCAGCTCTGAAGGCACCACGCTCCGCTATGCTCAACTCGGAGATACGTTCGCCTGTTGGCGGCGAGCGGACGGCGGAGCGTTTGCGCGCACGCCGGATCACAACTCCGGGAACAACCCTACTGAGCGCGAAGCGGCGGTTAAGAGGGGCGGTTTGTATCACGGCGGGTACGTCATGGCGCCGAGCGGTCAGTACGGTCTTCAGCCTACGCGGGCACTCGGAGACGCGATGATGGGCACGATCATCGAGAAGAACCCGGAGATGGGAGTAGCCGACGTCGCCGCCGGTTCGTGGATTATCGTATCAT
>PWGF01000254.1 GCA_003554375.1 Spirochaetaceae bacterium | reverse complement strand
GAGCATGATGTACTGTTTGTCAGTAGCAAGCAGTACCGTCCCCTGCAATCGCGCGGTGCCCAGAAGCTTCTCAAAGGCTATCTCACCAAGGCCGGCCTGAGCGACTCGGTCACACCGCACTGCCTCAGGCATACCTTCGCCACCCTATCCATCGAGCGCGGAGCGAACATCAAAGCGGTCTCTCAAATCCTCGGACACGCCAACTGTTCGATCACCGTCAACCTCTACACCCACCTGTCGAACGAACATCTGCGAGAGGTCATGCAGATCTGCAGTCCCTTCTCGCCGGTGGAGATTCCCATTGTCGAGCGCACCCGCATGAGGAGGCAGCACCTTGCGTATATCGAAAAAACCGGGTAAGAATACCGCGAGTTCGCATAACGACCTTGCCCTTGTCGGTCGCGCAACCGACGCGACATGGGTCGATGAACACTCCATAGTGTTCAGCTGCCTCGGCAAGGGCGCGGTTGAACTGTGGATCCCAGAGGTCGGGTTTGACAACGCCGGACTTGAGATTGTCGAGCGAGAGCGCCCCGGTGACCCCGTCGTAGTATTCGACCATGTCGACCACGCTCCCCACAAAGGAGGCCTGGTTCTGTGTCCGGACAAACTGCACAAACGGATAGCGAGAGTAAGAGAGGACGGCGCAAAACGCCCACACCACCGCGTTTCGACCGGTCACCGGGTCCGGCAACGCACCGACCTTACCGTAGTCAAGCTGCGTCTCAACCCCCGGCGGCAGCTCGATGCGGATCATCCGCGCGCGTTCCGCTCGGCTGAGGCCTTTCTCCCGGGCGAAGCGTTTAAACGTTTCGTAGCTTGCGGCGAGCTTGTACTTCTTCTTGATGACGGTAAAGGCGCTCTTTGGCTTGAGTGCATCCTTGGGCCGGTTGATCAGCTCGTGGATCTCCCCGGCGTACCGCTCCAGCTCTTCCCGTGCCGGAGCCGCCCGTTCGCTCTGCTCGGGCAACAGCTCTTCAACGATCCGGTAGAACTCCAGTTCATCGAGCTCGTGATCCTCTGCTCGGATGCCAAGCTGGCGCATGCCCTCGATGTACTCCCGGACGGTCTTCCGGTCACGTCCCTGACTTCGCGCGATTCTCTGTATGCTTTGCTGTTCTCGCAGGCGCCGGTAGATCTCCCACAGATCGCGTCTTCTCATCCTTCGATACCCCATTGTCGGTGTCTCCTTTCTTAGGCAGACACCTTACTCGTCTTCAGAAGGGGTGGGGAATCTCGATGACCCTAAACGCCCAATTGGTGGGGAATCTTCGTGACCCTAACGGGTCAAAGACTGGCGAATCTTGGTGACCCCAAACCCTTCTTAGGTGGGGATTCTATGTGACCCTGGACACTTTCCGATCGCTGCCTCAGCTATGAGAACTCTGCGTGAGATTACCTGCTCCACAGAACCTTTTCATAGTGCACGTAAAACCGATGCCTGCCGGACGCCGGCAGTCGCTGTTTACAAGCATGCTATGGAAAGAGCGAGATCACACGATCACTAAGGAAGGAGGTCAAATGTATGGCACCGATGCGTGTGGTTGGCGTGGATCCGGCTTCCGGCGATTATCAATGTGCCTTGGCGCAACAAGGCACTCGCAAAGCGACCTACCGCAACTTCTCTGTGGCTGACAAGGAGCTGAAACAGCTCCTCGAATGAGATAGAGAGCGAGCAGGTCACTATCGTCGCCATAGAAAGCCACGGTGGATTCTGCACGCCCCTTGAGAGGATCCTCCGCGCCAACGGTATCCCCTTCTACAGTTTCGACTCCTATCGGGTCAAAAGGTATCGTTAGGCGGTTTTCGGCCAGAACAAGAAAAATCGCAAAGACGCTGCCGCGGTGGCGCACTATGCGCTCACAATGCAGGCGCGCGATGAGCTCGAACAGTACCGCCGCCGTTGGTTTTCCGATGAAGTGCTGCGTCCGTTGATACGCATGTACGAACAGAAAAAAAAGAGGCCACCCGCGAGATCAACCGTCTGCGGCGTACCATCCACGGGATCTCCGGCACACTGTTTCTCGCCCTACGGGATGGATGGGCCGTTCAGACCCAGGAGAGCGCGGTTACTCGCCGCTCGAGATGACGCAAATACAGGTCTCCGCCTCGACGGCATTGGCGCTCAAACAAGCCCAGAAAAGCATACACAACCAACTCAGCCGCGAATCGAAGAACAACCCCGCGGCAGCGAAACTGATGAGCTACCGTGGAATCGGGTCGATCAATTCAGCGCAGATCGTGGCCGAAGTCGTCGATATCGACCGCTTCCCCACAAACAATCACCTCGCCTCGTATTCCGGACTCGCACGAACCGAGCACAAGGCCGGCGAGAACGACAACGAGCGCCCGAGTCAGCTGTACAACCACCGCTTGAAGAACGCATTCTTCACCGCTGCAAGAAACATTACCGTGTGGAACCCCGCACTCCACCTCAACGGCTATTATGGCCACTTATGTGCGAAGGGAATGAAGCACACCGAAGCCTACCGGCGTGTCGCGCGGGCGCTGGTGCGGCGCCTTTACCGCGATCTGAAGGAGGTTAAACGGCAGCCAAACAAAGAAGCGAGGCACGAGGGCAACCGGACTACCGTTCCGGAACGACTCGGAGAGTCGAAGCAACCTCATGCCTCGCCATCTGCCGGGAATCAGCATAGCACGGAGCGAACGACGTTTGAAAGCAGGGGTGATCCACATGAGGTCCAGAGATAGTCTTTCAGCTACTCTGTGCCAAATTACTTGACAACCCTAAAACCATCTCACGCGCAAGACTCGCTCCCGGCTGGTTGCCAACCTCTACCGGACGGGACTTTCACCCGCTGAGTTACGCTAACAGATTTAAGTGTAGTCGCTTCCACCTCCTTCTCTTCCAGGCTTATCCTGGCGCCATGCAGCGAAAAGCGAAAGCAGAACACCGAAGTATCGCACAGGAAACGGTGGTCCTTCTTCGAAAGGCGCTGGAGCAGACGGAATCACCAAGCGCCGAACGCCTGGCGGCTCTGAACCGCTTAGAAAAAACCAAGCTCGAAGACATCCCTGGGTTTCCGTCCTCGGATACCATAATTCGAGAGGACCGTGATCGGTGATTACTGTGCTGGATGCGAGTGCGGCGGTTGAAGTGGTGTTACACCGGCCGAACGCCGATACTATTTCGAGTGTATTACGCTCCGCCGACCTGACTCTTGCTCCGGATCTGTATGTGTCCGAAATTGCAAACGCGTTGTGGAAATAGGAATAGACGTTCTTCCCTCGAACGACGAACGGAAGTGACCGGATCAGAGCCGATCGCTTTGTGAAGAGAACGGCAGTCCCACGACATTCTGTTGGCACTTCCTCCATCTTCGATGGCGCAACGCTTTGTTCCACGGCTGAAGCCAGAGCTCTGTCCGTTGCCTTTATCTGTCATTCCACAGGCATCTGTTATCCCACATGCAGCGGAGGTCGGGAACAAGCTCCTGAAGCATTTTGCCGGCATGATTGGAAACCTCCACACTCGATTTGGTGAGATCTCCTATTTCGCCGGCAGCGGCCTGACTTTGCTCGGCGAGTTTCCTGACTTCGCTTGCCACAACCGCGGAACCCTCCCCTGCTACCCGGCCCTCGCGGCCTCGATCGCGGCGTTCAGTGCAAGCAGATCCGTCTGCCGGGCCGGCTCTCCGACAATCTCGTTCTTCTCCTAACGGGCTGGAGCTGCCGGACGCACGCGGTGGCGGGAGTGGCCTCGCGAGGCGGTGGCTTTCGGCGCAGGGGGCGAAGCGGATACCCCGCAAGCGGCGGCGGGCGCGGCAGGGCGATCGGCAGTGAGCCCGTCCGCCGCGCCCGGG
>PWGF01000438.1 GCA_003554375.1 Spirochaetaceae bacterium | reverse complement strand
GCCCAACGAATGGACCGCCGCGTCAAGATACCCCGAGCGTCCACCGATCATGAAGCCCTTTCTGCCTCGAGCCCCTTTTCCGTCCTTGGAATGGCCGTTACCTCCGCTCCCGCCATCTCTTCCGGCGTGACCGCCTTTCCTCCCCCGCGCCGTCCTTACCCGAACAGTCCTTTTCCACGCGCTAACGGCCCGTTCAACCTCCGCTCCGTTGGCACCGGTCGCTGCCGTCACATACGCTAGCCGAGTGAGCTGCCGGGCCTTTACGCGCCCTGCACCCACAGCCGCGTGAGCGAGCGTATTGTGTGCTAAACAGAGCGACGCCCTCGGTTCGATTTCGACCAGCCCTTCCTGAAGGGCTGCCAACACAGTCGGGTTACATAGATACGCGTGCGGAAGGCTTCGGAACAACTGCTTTAGCTTCTTCGCATAGCCAAGCCTGCGCAGACACTGAAGGTACGCAGCGACCGGTCCGGCAGCGCAATCACAGCTCTGAACGAACTCGAAGATCAGCTGCCGATAGCGATTGAACTCCAGTATAGCTCGCTCGTACCGGTGCACCGACCGGAGCCGTCTGACGTACTCCGCCGCAAGTTTCGCCCGCTCATCCCGTTCGGCTGCGGTCGAAATGAGCTTACGTGCCTGTTCTAGGAATTGGTAGCCGACCGGCAGGTTTTCGATCACAGGCTATCATCTCCCCACGATAACTACGGTCTATTGGTGTCATCTGGTGTTGTCACTTGAAGCCCAACGGCACGCAGCTGTTGCAACGGTGCTGCTGTGGCGGACACCCGGCGTCACTTCCCGCCCGGAATCAGCGTCAGAATATCGCCGATCGACATGAGCCCGTCCCGGGCTTCATAGGACCGGCCGTTGCTCAGAATAGTCTGTGCGGTCCGGACCATAGCCGGATAGGCGCTGCGCAACAGATGGTTTGCGTAGATCACCACGTCCACCCCGGCGTCCGAAAGCTCGTTCTCGTATACCGCGTCGTAGCTCGAGGGTACCGCCACAAGCGGCACCTGCCGCTCGAACGACTCATAGCGCTTGCAGAAATCGAAGACCTCCCGCCCCTCCGGCTCCCTGGAGTGAATCATGATTCCGTCGGCACCCGCTTCGATATAGGCTGCGGCGCGCTCCAGACAGTCCTCCATCCCGTGCTTGAGAATAAGGCTCTCCAGCCGCGCAATAATCATGAAGTCCTCGGTTACCTGGGCATCCTTCCCAACGCGGATCTTGTCGCAGAACCCCTGGATCGAATCCTGCGTCTGCTCAACCCCCGTACCAAAGAGCGAGTTCTTCTTGAGTCCGATCTTGTCTTCTACGATGATCGCCGAGACCCCAAGGCGCTCGAGCGTGCGCACCGTGAAGGTGAAGTGCTCCGGCCGCCCGCCCGTATCACCGTCGAAAATCATCGGCTTCGTGGTCACTTCAAAGATGTCGTTGATGGTGTTCATCCGGGCCGAGATATCCACCGCTTCTATGTCCGGCTTTCCCCGCGCTACGGAGTCGGTAAGGCTACTTCCCCACATTCCGTCGAACTCGCGCAGCCCCTCGTCCGTCTGCACCGTGACGTTCTCAGCGATGAGCCCGGTAAGCCCGCTGTGCGCCTCCAGGATGCGGACGACCGGCTTTGCGTTTATGAGCCTGCGCAGCCGCGCCCGGCGGATGTCCGCAGTGGTGCCGACCTCGCGCACCGCCTTGTTGAGTTGCGTCGAGGAGATTCCCTTGGTGTAGGCCACCTCGACAAGCTCCCCACCCCATTGTGCAAGGGTATCGATTACTTGCCGTCGCGTCTCGCGCTGGATTCCCTCTTTCCAATCGTCGCCGTGGACCACATAGTCGGGCCGTAGCTTCTCCAAGTTCGGCCGATAGTCCAGCGTCTCCTGCGGCACCACCTGGTCTACGCCCTTTATGGCCTCCACGATCTCTTTGCGCTGCTCGTAATCCAGATACGGAAGCCGCTTGTAGCTTGCAATTGCGGCGTCGGTAAGCACGCCCACGGTGACCTTCCCCAGCTTGGCTGCTTCCTTGATGACGTTGAGATGCCCCCGGTGAATCAGGTCGGCACTCATTCCTACATATACGGTTGACGTTCCATCCGTTGAGCTCATGCTAGTAATCTCCCGTAGTGATTCCGGCCGTGTGTTTCACACCCGAGCCGCGCGACGGGCCCCGCTGCCGCATCCGCGCGAGCCTCTTTGCACTTCGCGGACCCTACACCGGTTCCCGGAGCTTGTCGAGCGCCTCGCGCAGCTTGCTGCTGGAGGTGTGCTCTGTGTACGGCAAATAGACGATGTCGACCCCTACCTCGGCGAACTCGCGTTCTAGCTGGTTCCAGCGGTCGGTGCCTTTCCAGTCACTTCCGACGAACACCCGGTCGAACTTGAGGTTGCGCCACGCCTCCATTTTGTCCATGTGGGTCTGAGGCACGACCTCGTCCACGTACTTGACGCTCTCGACAATCTCCATCCGTTCCACGAACGGGATGAAGGGGTAGGTACCCTTCCGCTCGTAACAGAGCTCGTCGGTGGTCACTGCGACGATCAGGTGGTCGCACTCGAGCTTCGCGCGCTTGAGGATATTGAGATGTCCGATGTGGAACAGGTCATAGACGCCGGCGGTATATCCAATGATCCCCATTACTCAGTATCCTCCGCGGTTTCGTCGAGTGGGTAGAGCGCTTCGGCCGCGACCGAGACGAACTCACCCCCGTCGAGAAGAGCTTTCAGCTCCCGGTATTCGGGAGGCGAGATGAGCGCCTTGGCCAGATGCCGGAGCACTTCCGGATCCAACTCCGAGCGGTGGTAGGTGAACCCGGGATCGGGAACCTTCCATCCCGGTCCATAGTGGCCAAGCAGGAAACGCTCCGTTTCACGCGGGGCATAGATCTTCACCCCGCGGAGAGCCCCTTCTTGAGGCGGGACGAAGTGCTCGGGCTCGGCAGGCATCGTGAAGTGATTGTGCGCCCAGACCTGACCACTCTCGAACCAGAGCGGTCGCACGTCCAGGTGCACGTCCTTCATGTCCTTGTCCGGTAGGCCCAACCGGAAAAGCCTGCCGCGCCGGTTAAAGCTGATGCGGAAACCCGCGCGTACCAGCTTGGCGATGACCTCCTTGGTCTCCTCCTTGACCGAGAGCGGATCGCCGAGCTCGGAGACATAGCCACAGTCGAAGTCGTCGTCGCCGGGGATGAAGTCCCCTTCCCGGTAGTACCCGAGAAGCGTCCCATACATCAGAAAGAGCGAGCGCCCGAGCTCCCGGTCGAAGAACGCGCGCGCGCGGTCATAGAGCTCAAGGTATGCATTCTGCTTTGCTTCGGCTTCCTCCCGGGAAGGGGCGATCACACCCTTCTTGTCCAGGCCGCCGCCTTCGCGCGTTATCCGGTAGATATCGCCGTTCCCGTGTGGCACACCTAGATTGTACCGCGGCCCGGCTCGAAGAACCATCAGCGGCCGGTTCCCAGTCCAACCCGGCTGGATCGTCCGGCCCCCGGCCCCTTCGAAAACAGGCCAAATCTCGAGCGCCGCGGCTTGCGGGAAGCGGTTGAGCGCCGAGCGCTTGATGGTCAGGGTGACCTTCCGTCCAAGCCTACAGGGAAGCGCGCCGGTATTGATCCTCCGGACCGCGACGCCGTCAAGAGTGATATCCACCGCGGTAACATGTGGATCCAACGCGACACCGACGATCTTGAGCCCCGAGAAGACGAAGTCCGCTTTGAAGAAGCCGGGCGCCCACCGCGTGGGACGCCCCTCCGGCACAAGCCGGCACGCGAAGAGCGGGTCCTCAACCTGCGGACTTCGTCTTCTCGGGGCTCAAGATCGTCGGTGTCGCG
>PWGF01000449.1 GCA_003554375.1 Spirochaetaceae bacterium | reverse complement strand
TTCGACCGCGTCAGCTTCCGGTACGAGCAGGAGACCCCGGTGCTTTCGGACGTGTCGTTCCAGCTCAACCCGGGCGAGCGCGTCGCGCTCTTCGGTCTGACCGGCGCGGGCAAGAGCACGTTGATTTCGCTGATTCCCCGCTTCTACGAGCCAACGGAAGGCCGGATTCTCCTGGATGACTGCGATATATCGGAGTGGAACCTACGGAGCTTGCGTTCGCAGATCGGCACCGTGCTTCAAGAGACATTTCTCTTTTCCGCGACTATCCGGGAGAACATCGCGTTTGCCCGGCCCGATGCGTCCATGGAGGAAGTCCGGCAAGCCGCCGAGCACGCGCACATCCGGGAGTTCATCGAAAGCCTTCCCGAAGGGTATGAGACGATCGTCGGCGAACATGGCGTAGGGCTCTCCGGCGGCCAGCGCCAACGAATTGCGATCGCCCGTACCCTGCTCCAAGATCCGGCGCTTCTCATTCTGGATGACTGCACTTCGAGCCTCGACGCTCTTACCGAGCAGCGCATCCAGGACGAGCTCAGGGAGCTCATGGAGGGAAGGACGACCATCATTATCGCCCAACGGGTGAGCACGCTTGCGCTTGCCGACCGCATCGTGGTGCTCGAGCACGGGACGATCGCGGACGTGGACAGCCACGACCGGCTTCTGGAGCGAAACCAATTGTACCGTGATACGTACGAAGCCCAGACCGTCTTTCCCGTCGGTCCCGGAACCCAAGCCCCGATCAACGAGTCGACGTCATGATTACCCGAAAAAGCGCTCAGCATCTCCCGGTACTCGAAGACAAGCAAGCAGGCGAGTTCGATTGGAATCTTCTCAAGCGCTTTCTGCGCTATCTCAAGCCGTACAAGGGCAAGCTCGCGCTCATGTACACGTGCGCGCTCCTCAATGTCGCCTCCACGGTGGGCATCCCGCTCATGCTCCGACTCGGGATCGACGAGTACATCGCCGCTGGGGACGTGCAGGGGCTTCTCTACGTAGGAGTTGCCGTTGTGGCGTTGGTGGCGGTCCTCTACACGTCGGCGCGGCTCCAGGGCGTCCTCATGATGAAGATCGGCTACCGCGTGCTCTACGAGCTACGGCGCGATCTCTTCGGGCATCTCCAACACCTCTCGTTCCGCTTCTTCGATACGCAGAAGGCGGGGCAGATCATGAGCCGCCTCACCAACGACGTGCAGGTGCTGGAGGAGCTCCTTCGGGCCGGCCTGGACACGATTGTCGTAGACGCGCTCATGCTCGTCGGAATCACCGTAGCGATGATCTGGCTCAGCCCGCCGATGAGCCTCATTCTCTTGTTCACGGTGCCACTCTTTGCCCTCCTAGTTTTCGTGCTGCGCTTGCGCATCATGAACGCCGGGCGCCGTATTCAACGAACGCTCTCGGCAGTGAACGCCTTCCTCAACGAGTCGATAACCGGTATCAAAGTCATCCGCGCCTTTGCCCGCGAGGACGAAGTGAGCCGCAACTTCCGGGCGGTCAACGATGACTACTACCAACAGACTCGCAGCTTCTACCCCCTCATTGCCTACTTCTGGCAGAGCGTCTCCACCCTCAACACGGTCGGCACGGCGCTCGTGATTCTGGCAGGCGGGATTTTCCTTTATTACGGGATGGTATCGCTTGGCGTCATTGCGGCGTTCCTCTCGTATATCAACCGCTTCTTCCAACCCATGCAGAAGCTGAGCAACATGATGAACCAGATGAGCCGCTCCATGGCGTCGGCCGAACGGATCTTCAATATCATGGATGTCGAGCCCGGCGTCCAGGATGCCCCGGACGCCATCACGAACGTTCAGCTCCAGGGAGAAATCGAGTTCCGGGACGTAACGTTCTCATACGACGGCGAGGAGATCGTCCTCCGCGACGTGAACCTTCATGCCAATCCTGGAGAAACAGTCGCCATCGTCGGGCCCACCGGCGCAGGGAAATCGACCATTATCAATCTAGTCTGCCGCTTCTACGATCCGACCGAGGGCGCGGTCCTCGCGGACGGTTACGACCTCCGGAGGCTGGCCCAGCAGGCTTACCGGAGCCACCTTGCCGTCGTGATGCAAGATACCGTCGTCTTCTCCGGTACGGTGCTGGAAAA
The DNA here is from genome assembly GCA_003554375.1 of Spirochaetaceae bacterium. Taxonomy (GTDB): domain Bacteria; phylum Spirochaetota; class Spirochaetia; order DSM-27196; family SKKC01; genus PWGF01. The sequence goes on along the minus strand of PWGF01000449.1, from coordinate 1,747 downwards.
CATCCGCTACGGCAAGCCGGACGCCTCGTTCGCCGAGGTGCAGCATGTGGCGCGGGAGATGGGCATAGCCGAGATGATCGCCGAGCTCCCGGAAGGCTACGAGACGCAGGTCGGTGAGCGGGGAGCCACCTTGTCGCTCGGCCAGAAGCAGCTTTTGGCTTTCGCGCGGGCGCTCATCCGCCAACCGCGCATACTCGTCCTGGACGAGGCCAGCTCGTACCTGGACTCCCAGACGGAGCAAGTCGTCCAGAACGCCATGGAGCGGCTGAGCCGCGGGAGGACTACGTTCGTCATCGCCCACCGCCTGGCAACGATCCGCGACGCCGACCGCATCCTCGTCATACAGAATGGCACGATCGTAGAGAACGGCTCGCACAGCGAGCTCCTCACCAAAGATGGCCACTACGCGCAGATGCTGCGCACGCAGTTTGCCGTGGGAGTATAGGGGGCGGGCGGAGCTCTTGCCGCCCGATATGCCCCGGAGCCCTTGGCCGGGGGCCTTGCCGGAGACTGACTCACTCGTATAACCCCGCGAAACCACGGGCCGCTTCTTCGCTGAGCTCACAGCACAGCTGAACCAGTTTCCCGATAACGGCTTCCGTGTACCGTCGTCCTTTCTCCGCCGTCGCAGCGGAGGGATTGCCTACGCCGGTGTCTTCGGTAATGTCGCTCCACCGTCGGGGAGCCCACGCCCATCCTTCCCGGAAGCCGGCGATGGACCACTGTCGCACGTGTCCCGAGCCGGCTTCGGAAAGCGGCCTCACCAGATCGCCGGCAATATACTGCATAACGCTCGTCTCCATCTCACCGGCGTGATCTCCCAGGTCCTCGAAGTAGTCAGCCTGAGGTTCCATTCGATACCAGTCCACCACACACAGGAAGATGTCGACCGCGGGCTGAAGCTCACGGATAATCTGCCGGAAGTTGTTTCCTCCATGCCCGTTGAGAACCAGCAGTGCTTGCACGCCCTGGCCGGCAAGGGATTCTGCGACGTCGCGTAGCAAAGCGCCCTGAGTGGAAGGGTTCATGTTGATGCAGAACGGAATGTCGAGCTGGCCGGTTTGAACTCCAAAAGGGACCGTTGGGAGCACCATCACCCCCGCTCCCCGTTCCCTCGCCCGCCGCGCCGACTCCCCGGCCAGGTAGTCGCACTGTACGGTATCGGTTCCATACGGGAGGTGGTAGTTGTGCGCCTCGGTAGCGCCCCACGGTAACACCGCAACCGGGCAGTCGTTCCCCGGTTTCCGAAGCCTGCCCCAATGAGTTTCCGCTAGGACATAGTCGCCTCTATCCATAGTCTCCCAGTATAACTCACCGCCGCAGCTTACGCCGCCGATGCCCCGACTCGGCGGGGGGACCTTGCCGGAAGATCCCAACGGCTACGGCCGGTTGCTTCTCAGTCCAATGCGCATGAGATACTATACACTCCCGACTGTTGGAAAGGCTAAAAGACGTCGGAGGGGCAGCAGGGCCGGAAGCGTCGGAAGAGCTTGAAGGGCCGGAAGGGCTGATTATGGGTACGCGGACGCTTGTTTGTATGCCGTCTCACCGTGTTCGTCTGTTGAACGCGAAGGTGGTATGCGCTCTGATAATCGGGCTGGGAGCAACTATCTCGCTCCCCGCAGAAGACCCCGACGCGGTCACCATCACCTACTTTTGGGGCGAAGGCTGCCCGGCTTGCGAGCGCCAAAACTCCTTTCTCAATGACCTTTCCGCCGCGTATCCGGAGCTTACAATCGAGCGCTTC
>PWGF01000440.1 GCA_003554375.1 Spirochaetaceae bacterium | reverse complement strand
GACGCGGGCGCTTGCGCCGCCGACGAGCTTCTCGACCTCTTTGAGCGAGGCCGCCGAGGTGTCCCCCGGGGTCGTCATCACGAGCGCGCCGTGTGCGGCTCCGTACTCGACGCACTGTGCCGGATCGAGCCCTTGGAGGAAGCCGTAGATCAGCCCGGAAGCGAAGCTGTCTCCGCCGCCGACGCGATCGAAGATCTCGAGTCCGCGACGCTGCGTGGCTTCATAGAACTTCCCGTCATAGTAGAGCACGGCGCCCCAGTCGTTGATGGTTGCGCTCTTCACGTCCCGCAGCGTAGTTGCCACCGCCTGGAAGTGCGGAAACTCCTCGAGCACCCGGCCGATCATGCGCTTGAAGTCCTCCGGGTCGAGTCCGGTCAAGGTCTCATCCACGTTTTCCACCTCGAAGCCGAGGCAGGCGGTGAAGTCCTCCTCGTTTCCGAGCATGACGTCCACGTACCGCGCGATTTCCCGGTTGACCTCCTGCGCTCGCTCTTTGCCGCCGTTGTTTCGCCACAGCGATCCCCGGTAGTTGAGGTCGTAGCTCACGATGGTGCCGTTGGCGCGCGCTGCCTTCATGGCTTCGATCACGACCTCCGGGGTGGTTTCCGAGAGCGCGGGGAAGATGCCGCCGGTGTGGAACCAGCGTGCTCCCTCTTCCCGGAAGATCCGGTCCCAATCGATATCGCCCTTCTTGAGCTTGGATGCGGCGGAGTGAGCCCGGTCGGCGACGCCCATGGCGGCGCGCACTCCGTGGCCACGCTCGGTGAAGTTGAGCCCCACCCGTGCGTCACGGCCGATTCCGTCGAACGGCACCCACTTGATGTGCGAGGTGTCGACCGCTCCGCGGTAGATGCAGTCGAGCAGGAGAATGCCGAGGTCGTTTTCCGGAATAGCGGTGACAACGCTCGTCCGCATACCGAAGCAGCGCGAAAGCGCTCGCGTCACGTTGTACTCGCCGCCGCCTTCCCAAACCTGGAAGCTCCGCGCACGCTTGACGCGGTCTTCTCCGGGGTCCAAGCGGAGCATGATCTCTCCCAGCGAAACTGCGTCCCACCGTGCCTCCTGTCTGGTCTTGATTTTCATCGCTACCTCCTCCTATTGCTATTGTGCTGTGTTCTCCACCCTGGCGACGTTCGGCCGGTCCGGCGTCCAGTGGTCCCGGCCGGTGCGCCCCTGGGCCTTCGGTCCCCGGAGGGCCGGAGCCCCAGGGCCTTCCTCCGAGCGCCGGCGAAAGCGCGCTGCGGCTACGCGGGCGCGGTTCGGGAAGCCGAGTAGCCGATCTTGCCCGATATGCGCTCCGCGGCCTGGCGCACGAGCGCTCCGAGCCCTTCGATCCGTTCCTCCGGAATCTGGTCCGCGGGCGCCGAGACGCTCACGGCGGCCATGGTGCGCCCGCGGTAGTCCATGATGGGCGCGCCGACACAGCGGACGCCGCGCTCGTTCTCCTCGCGATCCACGGTGAACCCGTGCTCCCGCGCATGGCGCAGCTCCGCCAGGAGCGACTCCACGGACGTGTGGGTGTTGGGCGTCCGAACGGCGCCGGCATCCTTCTCTAGAGCTTCCGAAAGGACCGCGCGAGCTTCCTCTTCAGGGCGCTCCAAGAGGAGCGCTTTTCCGAGCGCCGTGGAATACGCCGGCGCCCGCGTGCCGATGATCGCATAGCGCCGCAGACTCCCGTAGTGCTCGGTCTTGTCGATGTAGACGACCTGCGACTCCTGGAGCATGGCCAGAAAGACCGTATGCCCGGACTGCTCCGAAAGCTGGTACATCTCCGGCTTGGCCTCCACCCGGAGCTCCAGGTTGTCCAGGTAGGCGCCGGCGAGCTCTACGAGCTGCAGCCCGACCCGGTAGCGCCGCGTGGCTTGGTCCAGCTGGAGGTAGCCGCGCTCCGCCAACGCACGCACCAGGCGAGAGGCTGTGCTCTTGTGCAGGCCGAGCTCCCGGGCCACCGAGCCCACCGATCGGCCGTTCTCGTCCGCGGCAACCCGCTCCAGAATGTCCAGCGCCCGCTCCAGAGACTGTACGCTCATTGGTTCCGGCCTCCGTCCCACAATCTGCGACCCATGTTCATATTACGGGACTATTGGTATTCTACCACGGCGCCGGCGAGCGCGCAACGCTCCCCCTTAGGGCGTAAGGCAATGATTGTTGTTGACAAGAGAGAGCCACAGCCGGCGGTCACCAGTGAGAACTGGCCGGCCCGGCGGGAGCCCTGCCGGCGCGGATCAACAATCGCCGCCTCACGGTCTACAGATAGTCGCGGAAAGGGGCAATATCGACCGTTTCCCTACAAGTGATTGTCCTGCTTCCCATTGCGGTCTCGGGCGGACCGAGCATAAGACCGCAAACAGGCGCTCCTCTCGGAGGTCGTCGAACAGATGAACGAAGTCTTCGAAGGCGATCTCTCCGACGCCGACGTCATATGCTACGCCGAAGGCATCCGCGACGAAGCACTGAAAGACCGCGAAGTCCCCCCAGGCTCGTAACGACTCGGGCCTTGACCAGTTCGCCAACGGCAGAATCAAGCTGGTCATTCCGATGGCAATCTGGGAAATGCGCACTGCCCACGAATCCATGACGGACCTGGTCATCTCCGACGGCGAAACAATGAAGCGCTTCGCGGAGGTGATTACCAGAATGGTGTATGAGGCGGTGAGTGAGGGGGCGTGAAGCACGTCTTACGGTCTCTTCATCAAAGCATCGTTCGTAAGTATACTCACGCCATGAACGAATTCACTGCCGTTATGAAGCGTAGCGACGGGTGGTGGTACGGCTGGATTGAGGAAGTCCCCGGCGTGAACGCACAGGAAAGGAGCCGGAAAGAGTTAATTGTCGCACTACGAGAATGCCTGGCAGAAGCTCTTGAAATGAACCGGCGCGACGCCCTTGAATCGGCAGAACAAGACGACACGGAAGAGCCGACCGCCTTGTGAAGAGAACGACCCTCATCAAGCATCTCACTTCACACGGTTGTTCTCTAGTTCGAGAAAGCTCCCGGCCTGCTTGGTGGCAAAACAAGGAATCCGATAAGCGAACGGCAGTCCCACGACATTCTGAAATACCTGATCAACCGGCACGAAAAATCTGCAAAGATCTCGGCATACCGGTCATCGGTCGATGAGCCCACTGCGATGCGATACGGTCCCGTCGAGTCGACGGAAGGAATGGGTGGCGAGGAAGCAGCGAATTCAACGGTAGCTGCGACGCTTCTCACCCTTTGAAACAGTATACGGATTCGCGCATCCGGTCGGAAATGCGGGTATTCCGCACAAGAATGCGCCTTTGCCGCATATGACCGCATGGGTCACATCCGTCAGTCGGCCCCGTAGTGAGGCTGTCTCGGGCGGCCGGGACCGACGCCGCCAAGGGCGTGGTTCACGCCGCGCGTGCGACAGGGATACTCTCCCGCACTGTCGTCACCGCTTCTCCGTGCTCTAGCCGCCGTTTTCGACGCACAAGGCTACAGCGCTCGCGGCAGGAGCACGAGCACCACATAGGCGAATAGCCGAAAGGCTCATTTTGTTTGCCACTCGAGAGGCCCCGGTATTCCGGCTTGAGATGATCCGACGTTGGAGACTGGCCCCCGACATCCTGGTCTCAGCCGGTTCCGGGAGAGCTGCGGGTTAACCGGGCGAGGATATTCCGCTTATACGCTTCCACGCCCGGCTGGTCGAAGGAATCAACCCCGAGCAGGCGCGCGGAGATGTAACAGGCATACTCGAAGAAATAGAACAGCTGCCCCAGATAGTATGGTGTGAGAGCGGCGACGTTAAGCACCATCACCGGCACCCCTCCGGTTGCGTGAGCTTCGACGGTAGCCTCATATGCTATCTGGTTGAGATAGGCGAAAT
>PWGF01000278.1 GCA_003554375.1 Spirochaetaceae bacterium | reverse complement strand
TGGCGCTGGGAATGTGGCCGCTCATTCTCCACGCCTCGATCGACGGGAGCCTGTTGGCCGTCGGGAAGCCGCGCTATCCGGCCATTGGCAACTTAGCGAAGTTCGCATACCTAGTAGTCGCATTGCCGTTCGCCTACCGTGTTGCCGGCGTGTTCGGTGCCGTGCTTGCTGTCGCTTTGGACGATATTCCCGTCTATGCGGTTGTTAACTACGGCCTGAAGAAGGAAAGGCTCGCACTGTTATCCCAGGACGGATGGGCAACGATCAGTTTGCTCGTATGCGTCGGCATATTTCTGTTCTTGCGGACTTGGGTGGGACTCGGCTTTCCGTGGAGCGAGGTCGGGGCCGGTGCTGTGGGCGCCTGGTAGGGCAATCCATGCGGCTTAGTGTAAGGAGACCGAAACGGTGACCCCGCTCGTTCCCATTACTATGTTCGGGTGGATCGCGGTGAGTGTGGCGAGCTTCTATCTCGTTCCTCCTGAGCGGGCCGTTGTGTTCTCCGTCGTCGCCGGCGTGCTTTTTCTCCCGATGGCGTCCTACAATCTGCCGGGGCTTCCCGCGTACGACAAGTACATGGCGATCGCCGTTGGGGTGCTTCTCGCTGGTTGGATTTCCGGTAGAACCTTCGAGAATCCCCTATATCCTCACTGGTATGACCTGCCGATGGTGCTGTGGTGCTTCGCCGTACCGTTTGCCACGGCACTGACCAACGACTTGGGTTGGTATGACGGAGTTTCGACCGCGGTGCGGCATTATGCACGCTGGGGCGTATTCTTCTGGGCCGGCAGAAAGTACCTTGGAAACGCTTCCGGCTTGCGAACGCTTACGTGGGGGTTCGTGTTCGGGGGGCTCGCGTACGTACCGCTGATCCTCTTTGAGGTCCGCATGAGCCCGCAGCTTTCGAACATTCTGTACGGATTCTTCCCTCACACTTTTGCTCAGCACTGGCGCTACGGCGGATTTCGACCGATCGTGTTCATGCAACACGGTCTGATGGTAGCTCTCTGGATGGCGGTCTGCGCGACCGTAGCCTACTGGCTGTGGCGAACGGGGCGGATGAGGCGCGTTTGGAGGCTTCCGGCGGCGGTGGTCGTGATGTTGCTCCTTGTGGCTACCGTGTTGTCAAGGTCTGCGAACGGGTGGATCTTCGTTACCGCAGGGTTCGGTGCGGCGCTGTACTTCAAGTGGACCGGTTCGACTCGCCTGTTGAGACTGATGATTCTCGCGATTCCCGTATATATGGTTCTTCGCCTCACAAACGTTATGCCACTCGAACACATTGAATCGTCGGCCCGCCTGGTGCTCGACGAGGAACGAACGGCTTCACTCGCGATTCGTCTCCGGCAGGAAGACCTGTTCGGTGTGCATGCTCTGAATCGCCCGTGGTTCGGCTGGGGTGGTCACGGTCGCAACTGGCCGGTTAACCCGGAGACGGGAGCTCGTTTGATCGGAATGGTCGACGCCCTTTGGGTGATCGCATTCAGCGGGTACGGGTTCTTGGGCCTGACCAGCATATACCTGTCGCTGGGCATCGGACCGTGGTGCGTATTGCGGCGATCCGGTGGGTTAGTTGGTAGCGAGCCGAGATTGCCCGCTGAAGCCATCGCGTCCGAGGAGCCTTACGGTGGTCGGGTGGAGTCGAGTAGTTATGAAGCCTCGGTTTACCCCGTCATTCTCAGTCTGATTGTGACTTTCTTCATGTTGGATTCACTCATGAACGCTATCCTGAACCCGGTTTACGTGCTTGCTGCGGGGGCCCTGGTGAGCTACCACCTCATGCACCGTCGCGGTAATCAGGGTGGTGATCTCGGCACAGTCATCGCCGACCTGCCGCCACCGCGCAGGTCGCTCATCTTACGGGCGCGGAGTTATGCGTACAGAAGCGAATGATACGGGAGCACACAACGACATCGCGGTTGTGGTGATCGGTCGAAATGAAGGAGCGCGGCTGCGCCGGTGCCTGGAATCGGTTCGGGCCCAGGTCGACGTCGTCGTGTACGTAGATTCGGGATCCACCGACGGGAGCGTCGAGTTAGCGCGATCGTTCGATGCCGATGTCGTAGAGCTGGACTCACGGGCTCCATTCAGCGCCGGGAGAGCGAGAAATCGCGGATTCGCCCGGCTCCGAGAGCGCCACGGCCCGTTTCGGTACGTCCAGTTCATCGACGGCGACTGTGAGCTAGCAGCCGGGTGGATCGCCCGGGCGCGAAGGTATCTGTGTGAGAACGCCTCGTACGCCGTGGTCGCTGGACGTGTCACGGAGCGTAACCCGCGCTACAGCATATACAATCAGCTCTGTGATATCGAATGGAATCGCCCTCCCGGTGAGGCTCGGTCCTGCGGAGGGATCTTCATGACGCGAGCGACCGCCTTCATGGAGGTCGGCGGGTTTAACCCCGAGATGGTTGGAGGCGAGGAGCCGGAGCTCTGCTATCGACTGCGACGGCTAGGCTGGAGGATATACGTCTTGAGCGCTCCAATGGCTGTGCATGACGCGGGAATCGTACGCTTCGGCCAGTGGTGGAAGCGCACGGTTCGCGGCGGATTTGCCTGGGCCCATGAGCATGCGCTCCACCGAAGCGACCGTGAAGGGTACCGACGCAGGGAGCTCATGCGTATATGGTTTTGGGCGGTGGTGCTCCCTTGCGGCACGTTGGCGGCACTGGGCGTTGTGGGCGCGAGTGCCTTGTTGGTTCTTCTTGCCTACCCGGTACAGGTAGCTCGTATCTCGGTCGATTACCGGCGGAGAACGAGTCAGTCGTATCGATCGGTGGTCTATGCGTTCTTCGAGGTATTAGCCAAGTGGCCTCAACTGGCAGGGCAGTTGATGTTCGTCTACCGCAGGATTGCCGGTGCCAGACCGGAAATCATCGAGTACAAGTGACGAGGACTCGAGTCGAACTCGTGTAGGTCTATGAAGGGCAATTGTCTATTGTACATATCGGCGGTGCTACCGGCCCTCTCGGAGACGTTCGTATACCGCGAGTTACTCGCCCTGCGGTTGATCGGTATCGCGGTGCGTACCGTCTCGGTCCATCTCTCCAAGGACAGATTCGACGATCCGCATCTCTCCGACTTGGCACGATCCACCATGTCGGTCTACGGGCCGGGTATGCTGAAGCTGTTTCAGGACGCCGCGCGAGAGGTTGCCACCCGGCCGATTCGATCCGCGGGTACGCTTCTGCTTTCGGCTCGAGACGCTGTGACGGCGGGCGATATCCACGCCGTCGGCGGCCGGCTCAAAGTACTCTGGCATGCGGTTGCTGCGCTCGCGCTTGCGCGTCGGGTCGGAAGGCGGTGCAACAGCGAGCGGGTCGTTCATATTCACGCGCACATGGCACACGTACCGACTACGATCGCTATGTACGCCGCTCGGCAGTTGGATATCACCTTCAGTTTCACCGGCCACGCGAACGACCTCTTTCCGACTCGCTGCCTTCTCGGGGAGAAGGTGCGGAGGTCGCTCTTCGTGTCGTGTATCTCTCGATGGCATCGTGAGTTCTACCGATCGATTCATCCCAAGCAGTGCGTTTCGCTGCCGATTGTGCGGTGTGGAGTAGATACGACCCGCGTTCGACCAGTGGCCGCCTGTCGTGGACCGCACCTTCGGGTGCTGAGCGTCGGGAGGCTGGTCGAGAAGAAGGGGTTTGACACGCTGATCCGAGCGGCGGGAATGATCGCTCGACGGGGAAAGGCTCGACTCTCGGTGGTGATCGCGGGAGACGGGCCGGAAGCGGGAAAGCTCAGGCGCCTTGCCGCGGAGTTAGCACCGGGAGCCGGCGTCGAGCTGCTGGGGGAGGTCTCCAACAGGGCTGTGATGCGGTTGATGGCGGAGAGCAACGTGTTCGCGC
>PWGF01000434.1 GCA_003554375.1 Spirochaetaceae bacterium | reverse complement strand
GAAGGCATTATAAAGAGGTTTAGCCCGATGAATGATGGAGTACTGCTCTTATCGGAGAATGAAAGGTATGAACCGATGCATGTTAAATCTGAGCAGGCTAAAATATTAGGTGTTGTACACGGTGTTATCAAAGCCGGAGCCAGCTAGATAAGATAGTTCTATCATGTTCAGGAAAGGATCCAAATATGAATAAACTACTCGAACTGATCCACTCCCCATACACAGACGATTTTTCTACCCGCTCCAGAGAAGCCATAGAGGAACTCTTCGGCTCCCAGGGCGGCAGGTATCCAGACCGGGCCAGGCAAGGGGTGAGTGTGCGGGCACCTGAAATCCGACCTGGTTCCGGGGTGCCTTTTACCGCTTTAATCGATCCCTCTAATCCCGACTCTGGTGCTTACGGAGGGATGAGCTTTGTAATATTTCCCGGGGAAGAAAGCCCGGCTGGGATTGCCATGGTTGTGGGTACTCAGGGGCTTAGCCCCGATGAAGAAATACTAGGGCGGCCCGGGCATGGCAGGAAAGTTAAAGCGATCTGCAGCTGGCTAAATAGCGAATACGGTTCAGGCCAGATGACGGCCTGGTCTAAGCAGGATCCGGCCAGGATTGACCTTGACCTGCCGGGTAATGTGAAGGAGCTGTTTCCGCAGTATCTGAATGTCTTTAAGCGTTACGGCAAAGTAATCTACGGCTTATATGTCCCGGGAAATAATCAGACCGGAACGGAAATGGCTCTGAAAGCATTCTTAGATTTAATGTTTGCGGAAAGAGGTTTTCGACCTTTAAAAGGGGCTGAAGCTGAGGCAAAGAAGATAGAGGCTTTCTATTATGGCCACCTGTTTCCATTTAGCAGCCAAGAAGAAACAGCAGATTTATTAGAAAGGCGCAAGTATGTAATTCTACAGGGGCCACCTGGGACCGGCAAAACCAGATTAGCCTTAGAACTTTTAGAAAACAAATACCGAGGCAGGGGACAGACCATTCAGTTTCATCCCAATACAACCTATGAGAACTTTGTTGGGGGGCTGGCGCCTGTTCAAACCGAAGAAGAGCTGGGTTTTAAGTTTGCTCCGCAGCCTGGTTTTTTGATGGAAGCAGCTAAAAGAGCACAGGAGAATTTAGAGCGGCCTTATTTGCTGATGATTGATGAAGTCAACCGGGCTGATTTGGCCAAAGTGCTGGGGGAAGCGATCTTTCTGCTGGAGCCATTTGAAGAAGGCAGGAGGTTGGAGCTACCTTATGACTTTGGAGCACCCTTTGGGCAGAAATTAGACCTGCCGCCCAACTTGCATATATTAGGCACTATGAACAGCTCGGACCGCAGTATCGCTATAGTTGATATTGCTGTGCGCCGGCGCTTTGCTTTTTTAAAGCTGTGGCCGCAGATTGAGGTAGTAGAGCAGCAAGGGTGCGATTTAATGCTAAAGGCATTTCAGACCCTGGTAAATATATTTGTTGAGTATGCTGATGAAGAGGCATTAGAGCTGTTACCCGGCCATTCTTACTTTCTTGAAAAAGATCAGGACCAGGCCTTAAGGGCACTGCAGGTGCACCTGGTACCGCTTTTAGAAGAATATTTAAAGCAGGGTTATGTGGCTGCTTTTGCTGACGCAATAGAGGCATACTTGCAATGGTTGGAGAGTATGACTAAATGAAAAGTGAGCAGTTAACCCGGGAAACAGTACTATTTGAGATTGCCGATAACAGCCGGACCAAGGTTCCCGCTGAGCGGTTGATAAGGGGCGACCGGCCGCGTAATGCCGAGGGGCTTTCAGCCCGTCTGGCCAAGCAGTTTCTGCGTCAAAATGAAGGGGTGCTAAATGATTTTATGGTAGAGGGGCGGGTCGATTACGACGGCTCCTCTGTTTATATTGAGCTGCAGGCCGGGGGAAATACCGGGGCGCTGCCGCTGCTTTCGCCGACTAGCGGCCGGCCCGATTACGGGTTGGTAATTAAGCCGCGCTTCGGTTGGCAGGGCATCGGCCCGATGCTAGGGGCAATGGGCTGGAAGGTGATTCCTACACCTTTGAAGCTGCCTCTTTTGCCCCGATCCGACCGTAAGATTCCGCCCTGGGTATTATCGACTACTATTTTACTTAGGTTGCAGCGGTTGTTAGACCGTTTGGACCGCAGATTTGATTTTGCCGAAGAAGATTTGTCTGCGCCGCGGGGCCAGGTTCAGTGGTCTCGCTATGCAACGGAAAAGCTGCCGCGGGCGCAGTTTTTAAATGTACCCTGCCGCTTTCCCGATTTAAGGGATGACCGGGAGTTAAAGAGTACCATTCACTATACCCTGCGTAAGCAACTCTCAAGTTTGCAGAGTCAGCGTACTGCCGGGGTGATGGTGCTGCAGTTATTAACTCTGTGTCAAGGTTTGCTCGAAAGAGTGCGCGATGTTCCAGCAGTGCAGCCCGGGCAACAGTTCCTAAGCCGCTACTTAAGGGGCAACCTGACCACCGAGGTTTTTAGACAGGGTATCCAGGCGGTGGAGTGGACAGTTGATGACCGGGGGTTGGCTGGACTTGGTGACCTGCAGGGGCTACCTTGGGTGCTGCCGATGGATCAGTTCTTCGAGGCCTGGGTTGAAACAGTAGTGGGTCAAATGGTCAAACGCAGTGGGGGGGTGGTAAGAAGCGGACGACAGCGGGAGCCTGTAACGCCGCTTAGCTGGAGCCCGCCTTATCTTGGCTCGCAGCGCTACCTACTCCCGGACCTGGTTGTGGAGCGAGAAGATGAAACGATTATATTTGATGCGAAATATAAGAGTCACTGGGAAGAGCTGAGCAGGGACCGCTGGGTCGGCCTGGAACAGGAGATCCGGGAGCAGCATCGCAGTGACTTATTGCAGGTGCTGGCTTACTCTAACGTAGCGGAAAGTAAAAGGGTGGTCTGCTGCCTGGCTTACCCCTGTAGGAAAGATACCTGGCAGTCATTAATGGAAAGGCAAAGACCATTTCACCGGGCTTCAGTGCGGGCAGGCAACCGCCGGGTAGATTTAGTCTTAACGGCAGTACCAATGGGGGTTGAGGCTGAAGAGATCTGGCCGGTGCTGCAGCAGGCGGTGGGGGTGTGAGGGAGAGATTGTCGATTAGAGGATGAGGTAAGTTACTGGCAGACTGTCCTAAATTCCGACGTCTATTTCGAAATGCTGCCAACTGCATCAAGGTAGCTGGATTTCGTATTCGCCTCGGAAAGTATTGCGGACAGGGTTAAGGTGAAAGCTTTAAACAGTTTTAAAGAGTGGGGACCAAGTGATCACTGCCGGATCAAGATGGGAATGGCCGTTTGATGAGGTATATTATGAATGTCAAAGATGCGAATAAATTAAAAGCATTTGTGGGTGGATATACCGGTAATTCATATGAGCTTGTTATTGATTTTGAAAGCAAGAAGGCTGAATATAATATTCTTGAATATGGTTATACCCCGCTTGAAAAGCACAGTATTGATTTTTCCGAAGAAAATCTGGAGCAGTTGTTGCAAGGCTTAGATGAAGTAAAGCTGCTTCAATGGGAAAAAACTTATGCAAATCCCGGAGTCTTAGATAGAACAAGCTGATCGGTTAAGGTATATTTTCATAGCGGTACTTTTGAATCAAGCGGAACTAATGTTTATCCCAAAAAGTGGGGTCAGTTTTGTGACATGCTTGAAAAGCTAACCGGTCAAACATTCAGGTAGAAGTGTATCTTAAAAAGTAGTCTCTCGGAAAGTAAGCATGAATGAGTAGGTTTTGAGCAGTTTTTTTGGCAGAAAGAAGTTTTTTGCTCCTTGACAACTTCATATGGCATAGTTAAGTGATAGGAATGCTGGAGCCTTTAAAAAGAGGCATGAGAAAATAAGCTCTTATGGATAT
>PWGF01000050.1 GCA_003554375.1 Spirochaetaceae bacterium | reverse complement strand
GGCAAATGGCTCGCCTGGTGATCCGGTTCCGGCCTTCGCGACACCTGGAGACCAGAATCGGGAAACACTGGAAACGGTACACCACAATACGGGAGCTTGACGAAACGCTAGACACATATCGATATTTCGCTCACCATATATAAGGAGGATAAGCTATGAAAGGCGATCCGAAAGTCATTGAGTATCTAAACAAGGGCCTCAAGATGGAGTTGACCGCGGTAAATCAGTATCTGCTGCACTCACGGCTGGCCTATGACTGGGGCTTTGATAAGCTCGGCGCCAAAGAGTATCAGGAGTCGACCGAAGAGTGGGGGCACGCCGACGAGTTCCTGCAACGCATTATCTACCTCGACGGCACCCCCGATATGCAGGAGATTGAGAAACTCCGGGTTGGTTCCACGGTGCGGGAAGCTCTTGAGAACGACCTTGCCGGTGAGAACGAGAGTCTCGCCTTCTACCGTGAGGCAGCCCAGTACTGCAGCTCAGTCGGTGACTACGCGTCGTACAACATCTTTGCCCGGCTCATCGAGGACGAAGAAGGTCATCAGGATTGGCTTCAAACCCAGCTTGACCTCATGGACCGCCTCGGTGAGAGCTGGTACCTCCAGTCGCTCCTGGGAGATCCCGAGGCCGACGAATAGCGCGGAGCTTGCCGGCGAGATCGTGAGGTAAGGATTGTTGGCGCTTGGTCACAGGGGCTCGGCGTCGTCCGGCTCGGCCACGGCCTCCACATCGGCCGGGCGCCGGAAGGTTGCGCTGCTGCCCCGTGCTTTCGACCAACAATCCTCACCTCACACGTTACTGCCTACGGGGGCGACGAGCTTACCGTGTCGCCTGTTCGCATCGAACCGACCACACGGAACCGCCCATATGGACACGCAAGCGAGACGACCTACTCGCCCATATCAGACTTGAGACTGCGAAGAAACTCGTCAAAGCGGCGATGATACGGTTCAAAGTCCGGAGCGATGTTCTCCGCCGCCCGGTTGGCGTACAGAACCTTATCAGGCACCAGTGGTGTCTTGTAGAGATTGCGGAATAGATGCCGGAAGCGCATCAGTTCGTCAATACGATAGCTAAACTCCAAGTCGAAGAGTGCGGGCCTCACTTTCTCGATGTCTAGCGTCATCCGTTCGATCAGCGCGCGATGCCACCCGAACTCGGACAGGTTGTTCTCGAAAAACTTAGCAATCCGGAGAAAATACGATTCGAACGCATTGTAGAGATTATGCAAGGTGTACCCGAGCGCGGCATACTCGTACTCATCGGGGTGCGACGACCGTGAGACCCGCTCACTCATTTCCCGGTTCTTTCGATAATTCTGTTCGATGAACTCCATGTCTTGCCGCAACTCCGCCCGGAGCTGCTCAATAGCTTCCGTGCTTCTCATACAGCGTTACACCCCGCTTCATTACGTGATCGCGGAATTCGGGCTTCTGAAGCTCCAGCTCCACAAGAGAAACCTCGAACCGGCCGGCCGGGATCGTCCGCATCAGCAGGCTCCAATCGCCTCCGACAACCGCAAGATCTACGTCCGAATCCATGCGATAGCCACGCCATGTCTCGAACGTCGACCCGAATCCGATGATCCGGCGAACCGTGGGATCGGACTCTCCAAGCCGTTCTGCAACGTGCCGGGCCCATTCCTGAGCCTCGATTCGGCGGCGCTCGACGCGCTTGCGCTTCTCGCGCATCCGCGCATCAAGACGCCGCGCGGCACCTCGGACAAACGCTTGGTCCACCGGCGGGAGCTCGCCCATCGTTTCTACCTCCAAGCCCTTCACTTCTTATACCATGAGTCTAGGCAGGATTACCCCCACGCGCCAACCTAGCGGCCGACCTCGTTGAGCCCCCGGCCCTTGTCTCCAGCTGGTCCGTAAACGGTATACCAGAACGGCTGTAAGAACCGCGGTGGTCGACAGCGGCTACGGGTCTGTCGTGCATCGCGAGCGCAAACCCGACCTACTCCTTGAGTTGGAGCGTCACGATGATCGTGGCTTCGCGATTCCCGGTGTCCGCGGCGATACGCAGCCAGTTCCCGAAGTGGGTTACGAGGCAGGCAGTGACCGTGCCTTCGGCCGGCAGCGCAAACTCGGTCCCATGATCACACCAGCTCATACCGTCGGGCGAGATCTGAACCCGCGCGTGAGTTCCGGACAGGGAACCGGCAAGCGAGCGTACGAAGACGACGGCTTCACCGGCCCACCCGCATTCGTAAGGCTCGCTGGTGAAGACCCCACGGACGGTTACGTTTCGTTCGACCACTGCAGTATACGATGAGCGCATCTCAGAAATCCCCCGAAAGAACAACTGAATCCAGATAGCCGAAGACCCGCCGGTCGGCGTCCGCCTCCACAAAGAAAGCCACGTTGAGCATGCACCACAGGTTCGGCATGGCCGGGTTTCGAATGGAATCCAAGCCGGTCACATCGAAGATGCGATCGTTGCACTGGAAGAAGAGGAAGCGCATCGACTCCAAATCGAAATCAAGCCGAAGGTAATGCCAGTTGTGCTTGGTAGCTATCTCGTTGTAGCAGAGCTTCTGCCCGCCGTTCGGGATGTCCTCCCATCCTTCGGGGGAAAGGTGATAGTGCGAGACAGTCTTGCCACTTCCACCGATCTGGCTGAACGGAGCCCGCTCCCGTTTGAACTGCCACTTCTGCTGCAGCTCGCCGTCCAAGGAGTTGAGGTAACGAATATGAGGCATGACCCGCTCCGTGTCGTCCTGGAGGTCGAAGAGAAATCCGAACGAGCGTGGAGTCTGGTCGCCGAGCCTCAGCTCAGCGGCTTCGGGCTTGAAGGTGAAAAACGTCTCCACTCGAATGGGCGAAGCTCGGCGGAAAGTCGTACGCTTGATGGTCACCGCCTGGTGTCCCTTCTTGGGCCGCGTTGCGACCTTGAGCGCGTACATCCCTTCCAAGGATCCGACCGATCCGGTATCCCACATCGAGAGCGTTGAGAGCTGAGGCGGTCGGTGGTCGCGATACGGCTCCAGGACGCTGTCAAGCGTATCCTCGTAGTTGCCGATGAGCTCGGTCCAACCGTTGATCCCCGCGTCGAAGTCATCGGCAAAGATGATCCGGGGAAGCGGGTCGAACTTGCTGAGTCCGGGTGCTGCAGACTCGTGCGTCATTGTTCGGTACCTCCATCTCCCGCCAGGGTTGTGGGCGGGGCAATCATGTGCGGCACCTCGGCTTCCGGCATGTAGAACTGACTCCGCATGCCGCCATCGAGATGAAGGACCTGCCCGGTGATGTAGGCTGCATCCTCCGACAGCAGGAATGCCACCGCTTGGGCAACCTCTTCCGGGCGTCCTTCGCGCCCGAGCGGAACCAGCCGCCGTCGCCGCTCGAGTTCCTCCACGCTCAACCCATCCCACGGCTCGGTTCCGATCATGCCGGGGGCGACCGCGTTGACGCGAATCCGGTGCGGAGCGAGATCCAGCGCAAGCGCCCTGGTTTGAGCTTCCACAGCCCCTTTGCTGGTGACGTACGGGACACTCCCGCGAAACGCCCGGTCGGCCGCTACCGAGCTGAGGTTGACGATCGCTCCTCCCCCGCCCCGCGCCATATGCCGAGCAGCCGCGCGGGAGCAGAGAAACGATCCGCGAACGTTGCTGCGGATTACGGAATCGAATTGCTCGTCGGTAAGGTCGGTGCCCCACCTTCGCTTGATGATGAGTGCCGCGTTATTCACGAGCAAATCGACGCGACCGTACTCCGAGACAACTGAATCGAAGAGTTTCTCGACATCTGTTGAGCTGCCTACGTCTGCTTCAAGTGCAAGGAGCTTGGGAGCGACGCCCTTGAGCCGCGACTCAGCGCGACGCAGCGCCTCACTGTCGATATCCACCACCGCAAGACGCGCCCCCTCG
>PWGF01000171.1 GCA_003554375.1 Spirochaetaceae bacterium | reverse complement strand
GGGGCCTAAATGGAAGCCTTTGGCAGTTATATACGGCTTGCTGGCCGGCATTGCTGCTTTCGGTATCGGCTGCATGGTGCAGGCCAACACTGCGGCTCACGCTTTCGAAACAGGCTTTGGCATTCCCCCTTACATTTCCGGAATAGTTATTGTCGTCCTTGTAGCACTGGTTACCCTTGGGGGGATTAAGCGTATTGCTATGACCGCAGAAAGAATTGTTCCAGCTATGGCTGTTATTTACCTGGTTGCCGCACTGATCATTGTTATTATGAATATTAGCAATTTAGGCTGGGCCTTTGGCCAAATTTTCTATTATGCCTTTAACCCAATTTCCGCAACCGGCGGCTTTGCCGGGGCCGGCGTGGCTGCAGCTGTCCGCTACGGGATTGCCCGTGGGATTTTTTCAAACGAAGCAGGTCTCGGTGCCGCTTCAATCGTTCACGCCCAGGCAAGAAATGTCCCTACCCGCCAGGGTATGTGGGGTATCTGGGAAACATTTATCGACACTATTGTAGTTTGCACCATGACTTCACTGGTGATCATTTTAACCGGGGCATTGCCATCAGGAACCACCGGCGCTGAACTGGCTTCAACAGCCTTTACCAGGGGATTGCCCGGTCCGGGTGGTTATCTGGTTTTGATTTCTTTAATTTTATTTTCTTATACTACTATGCTCACCTGGAATTTTTACGGAGAAAAAAGCTGGGAATACATTTTTGGTAAAGGCATAGTTTTACCCTACCGCCTGCTCTTCCTGGCATTTCTCTTTGTAGGAGCAATAGGCGGACTGGTATTGATCTGGGACATTGCAGACACCATGAACGGCTTGATGGCTGCTCCCAACCTCATCGCACTGCTGGTGCTGGCCAGTGTCCTAACCAAAGAAAAAAATAACTACCTGACAGGATTAAAAGCCAAAATTAAACCGCCGGGTCAATAGGATCCACCCAGACCGGTAAATCGTGGATTAACTTTTTAGAACTGGCTCCCGGCTTATTTATTAAAGCCGGGGGCTTTGTCTTTCAATATCACCCATAGAAGTGAGATTAAATCAAGCAGGAATGACAAAAGAGTCCCTGGAATTTTAATGTGAGATTCAATTATTAATGGGTGGTGAACCAGTTGACAACACCATTACGGGCAACCAGGGCAGAAATAAGCTTGAAAAACCTGCGAAATAACCTTTTAAGTTTTCGAGAACATATCAATGACCGAGTTAAACTTATGGCAGTAGTCAAAGCTGACGGCTACGGTCACGGTGCGATTGAAATTGCTAAAGCATCCCTGGAATACGGAGCAAACTGGCTGGGGGTCGCTTTTGTCGAAGAAGGCATCCAGCTTCGTAAAAGTGGCCTTAATGTGCCAATCCTGGTATTTAACCCTCCCTTCAAAGATCAATACGATTTGTTCTTTGAACTTGACTTAACCCCCACACTTTACAGCAATAATATGGCAGATTCTTTTTCCAGGTTGGCCAACAAGTATAACCTAACCAAAAGAGTTCACCTTAAAGCAGATACAGGCATGGGGCGAGTAGGATTTTTCCCTTACACTGAAGCCGTGCCGGCAATTGAATATGCCGGAAATCTACCTGGTTTAACAGTTGAAGGATTTTACACCCATTTTGCCACTGCCGATGAAAAAGACAAAGGATATGCCAGGAAGCAACTTGCGCGGTTTATGCAAGTGGTAAGGAAGCTAAAAAGTAAAGGAATCTGCCCACCAATTCTCCATACAGCCAACAGCGCGGCAGCCATGGAAATTCCCCAATCCTGGCTTAACCTGGTCCGCCTGGGGATTAGTATGTACGGCCATTATCCTTCCCCCGAGATATCTCGCGACACTCTGTCCTTGAAGCCCTTGATGAACCTGAAAAGCAAAGTTTCTCATCTCAAATCAGTGCCGCCCGGGACCTGCATAAGCTACGGCTGCACTTATGTCACAGAAAAAAACACCAGGGTTGCTACTATCCCTTTGGGTTACGGCGATGGATACAGCAGGCTCCTTTCCAACAAAGCAGAAGTATTAATCAGGGGCAGACGTTTCCCGGTTATCGGCAGAATCTGTATGGACCAATTTATGGTTGATGTGAGCTCAGGTCCAGAAATCCAAGAAGGTGACGAAGTGGTCTTGATAGGAAATCAGGGGACGGATAGCATTTCTACAGAGGAAATTGCCAATTTACTGGGCACCATCAACTACGAAGTTCTTTGTTCTATCAGCAGGCGGGTTCCACGGGTATATATCTAAAAATTAAGGTTGCTATTGAGCAAATATTGCTGTAATATAGAAAATGAAGAATACGCTGCAGTCTGTTCCCTCTTAAACTTTTTTATTAGATTTTTTAAAGGAGGAATAGGTAGATGCCGGCATATGAGTATATCTGTAAAGATTGCAAGAAAATTACCGAGGTGAACACAAGCTATGAAAAGAAAGAAAAGGGCCTGGATGTAACCTGCGAACACTGCGGCAGTAAAAATGTGGGCCAGTATTTCGGAAACATGACTGTCACTGCCACTTTCCCGCTTCATTAATTAATCCAAGATAAAAAGAAAGAAGGGCCCGGGATAATGCCCGGGAGTCCTTCTTTTTTTTATCGCATAGTTTTAAAAATATTTATTCCTGCTCAGCCGTGCTGCATTTTGAACCGGCGCCGGCTTATCTCGGGCAACGGAGGCGACTTGGACTGCAGGTTTTCGCTTTGGTTACACTTCAAGCCATGGAGCCGGTTTCATTGTCTTCCCTTCGGCCTTCACTGCGTTCCGGGTTGCTCGAACCGCCCTCTGCTGTTCAGGCCTACCAGCTTATAACCTTTGCCTCAATGACCATTACAACCGTTTACCTGCCTGTGTGACAATATTGCTCCGCCCCCTACTATCACACCTCAGCCAAAAAAGTCAGTCTGCCTTTTCCAGGGTAATTCCTGAGCCTTCGCTGACATTTAACCAATCCTTGGGATTGCCCAATAAACGACCGACCAAATTTACCGGACTGGCCGGTTTAATCTCATTAACAGTAGATGCCGGAGTTTCACCGAAAAATATGCAAAAGGATTTACCTTCAGGCCAATAGGTGATATCCCCTTCTTCCACTACTGAAACGGCATTTTCCGGTCCGGTATTCACAGGAATTGGAAAATAAATCTCTTCGCCCCAGGTACTAACCTTGCCCTCTATAGGCAATTTTTCCCATATGAGGTCAGCTGTGGCAGAATTATTTAATTCCGCTTTCATCTGCACCTGGTCGGCTGTAATTTTGATCTTCCTGGCCACGTTGAATCCCTCCATTCATTTTTAAAAGATATCTATCTCGTTATCCCAAATAATCCAGGGCAAAACGGGTAAAAATTGCCGGTCCGATCCACAGGGCCTCTTCATCAAGATCAAACCGGGAATTATGGTGAGGATAAGTAATTCCTTTATCCGGATTTCCCGTGCCCAGGACAAAGAAAGCACCGGGTACTTTTTCCAGGTATAAAGACATGTCTTCGGTGCCCATATTAGGTTTTTTTACCTCGACAATATTATCCGCTCCGATTACTGTTTCAGCAGCCCCTATAACCCTGGAAACAATCCCGGAATCATTAACCGTGAGGGGATATCCCCCCAGAAATTCAACCTCCGCTTCAGCCCGGTTAGCTTCAGCAATAGAATGACAGAGCTCGACCAAACGACGGCTGATAAATTGACGGAGCGATTCATCAAGTGAACGGAAGTCGCCTATAAAATTTACCTTCGGGGTAATAATATTAAAACTTTCCCCGCCCTCGATTTTACCGACAGTAAAAACTGCCGGGCTCAACGGATCTACCTCGCGGCTGACAATTTTTTGCAGTGCTAAAATTATTTCTGAAGCGGTAGTAATAGCATCCACTCCC
>PWGF01000132.1 GCA_003554375.1 Spirochaetaceae bacterium | reverse complement strand
CGTTGCAGGCCGCGGCGGACGTGCTGTGGACGGATATCGACGGCGATGTCGCGATAGCACGGATGCCGCTAGCGGAGGAAGGCCCTACCGGGTGTTTTCGCCTGGACGGTCCGGCCGCCACTATGTGGCGAGCGCTTGTCCGGCACGGCACTCTCGAGGCGGCGGAAATGGCGGTGACCGACCACTATGCGGTGGATTCCGCGATCGCCAGGACTGATCTCAATACGTTCGTGGCGAGTCTCGAACGGCAGGGCTACCTCCAGTATGGGGCAGGCTAATGAGCATGTTGCAGCGTTCCCTACAGACGAGAGCCGGAGAAGGGGGGCGTCGGAAGGGGCGAGCCGCACGGATGCGATCCGGGCCGAACGCCGGCTCCCGGGTGGGTGAGGCCGAACAGCCCTTAGGTGGAACGAGAACGCTCACTGAGCGGGAGAGGCTCTACGGCCTTTTCGGATTCGGGGTTCTGAGCGACTACCGGTTCCGCACCCCGATGGCGGATAGCGCCCCCGGTTCGCCTGTCTCCTTGCGGTTTCGTCGAGTGGTGAGAGAGTGCACATTCAGACCCTCGTCTGCCGACTGCATCCATCGGAGCGCGCTTACTAATCGATTCAACGAGAGTGCGTTTCAGGTGTACCGCGATAACGCCGCAACTCTCATACGTTTTCCCCGCATTGCCGACTTCTCGGTCTACGAGGATGAGATTCTCTGTGTGCTGCCTGACTCGAGACTCGAGCACATGGTGGAGATCTGTCTTCTTGGACACGTGTTTGCCTACTACCTGGAGAGCCGGGGCATCCTCGCGCTCCACGGCGGAGCGGTGGCGGTACGGGATCAGGCAGTCCTCTTCCTGGCTGATAGGGGGATTGGGAAGACGAGTATCGTCACGGCGATGGTGGCCGCAGGCCATCGGCTCCTCGCCGACGACCTGGCGGCAATCGAGCTCGCTTCGGGCGGTCCCGATATCCTCGACGAGGCGGAAGGAGACTTCAGCAAGCCGGTAAGTACGCTTGCCGACAGGGCCGATCGCGAATACATCGTGTGCCGACCGGCCTTCCCGCAGCTCAAGCTCAATCCGGACCAGCTGCGGCGCTATCTACCTCTCAGCCAAGGCTCAAACGGCTCCGAACTGCCGCTCGTCCACCCGGGCTTCGACAAGCGCAGCGTTCCGGTGGAGACGCTGGGGCGTTTTGCTTGCGAGGCGCTCCCGGTTGCTCGCATCTATATCCTCGAACGTCACGACCGTGGCGATCATCATGAAGGAGCTCAGCACAATAGAACACGACGGACGCCGACGGTGAACCTTGACCCGGTGTGTGGCGGAACCGCCCTACTTCAGCTTCTGCGCCACTCGTTTCTCTCGGAACTGTTCGAAGAAGGAAGCTCCTGCTCCGAGCGGCGAGCGCAACGCCTTGCGCAGCTGGGGAGAGTGGTTACGGCGGTGCCCGTGCGCAGGCTTTGCTACCCGAGCGGGTACGAACACCTTCCGGCACTCTTATCGGCGATCGAAACGGATCTACACACGGCCGGAGGCGATCGGCGCCCGAAGCGAGGTTTCGAGGCCGATGCTCCAGCAGGGGACGAGACACGGAACGTAGTCAGCGACCAGTATCCGGAGGTGACTTGTGGACACCGTGGGATCTGACACTTCTAGTTTGGAGAGCTCCGGCGGGCGCGGCGCCGGAACCAACGGATCCGAGGCATCGGGCCACGGATCGAACTCAGAAGGGCAGAACTCAGGAAAGCGCGCCAGACTCCATCTGCCGCGCGCTGTAGGACTGGTGTACCGGAGCGCTCCGGGCATCACGGTCCTCTCGTTGGCTCTCGCGCTCGTCCAAGCCGCGTTGCCGCTTGTGCCGCTCTATGTGGTGCGGCTCATCGTGAACGCGATTGCCGGCGGTGCCGACCCCGCCTCGGTGATCCTGCTCGTAGCGGTGGCGGCTGGGGCTACCATGGTGTCGATGGTATTCCGGGGAGTCGCCACATACGTCCGCGAAGCACAAGCGCAGGCGCTCGGAGACTATGTACAGTCGCTCATCCACGAGAAATCGCTGGCGCTGGATCTCGGGTACTATGAAACCTTTGAGTTCTTCGACACGCTGCATCGCACTC
The DNA here is from genome assembly GCA_003554375.1 of Spirochaetaceae bacterium. GTDB lineage: Bacteria > Spirochaetota > Spirochaetia > DSM-27196 > SKKC01 > PWGF01. The sequence goes on along the minus strand of PWGF01000132.1, from coordinate 1,814 downwards.
AGGAAGAGGCTCCGTATCGGCCTGCCGTCGTGGTAGATGGGCTTATGACGGTCCTGCGGGCTCTGCTGTCGTTGCTGGGGATAGCGGTGGTTCTTCTGACGGTGCTTCCGTGGTACAGCATCGCAGCATTAGCCGGCGCTTCCGGACCGCTGGCTATAGCCCGGGTGATTTCTTCTCGCCGCCAATTCCGGTGGCATCTGGGCCGTACAACCCAAGAGCGGCGTGCGCTCTATCTCAACTGGCTACTCACCGGACGTGATCATGCCAAAGAGCTACGTATCTTCGGCTTGGGCGCGCTGTTTGCTTCGCGCTTCAAGGCGGAGCGCGCTCTGCTCCGCCGGGAGCGACTGGCGTTGGCGGCGAGGCGCACAGGAACGGAAGTTGGCGCCGCGCTCATCCAGACCGCAGCGGTATTCACGGTGGTGGCGGTAGTAGCGGTACGCGCTCTGGCCGGCGCTACTACCTTGGGCGATCTGGTAATGCTATTGCAGGTGGTACAGCGTGGCCAAGCATTGATGAGCGAGCTGCTCGCAGGGGCGAACAGCCTGTACGAGAGCAACCTGTACCTCTCCAAAGTATTCGAGTTCATGGGGCTCCGTCCCACGGTCCCGGATCCGATTCAGTCGAAACTCCCGTGGACGGTAGCGCCCGAGCGTGTGCGCTCACCCGGACATGGGCGCCCACTGGATTCGGAGACCGCACCGTCGCCACCGCCGAACGGTAGGTCCGCGCGCCGCGGTCTCAAGAGAGGAATAGAGCTGCGCAATGTCTCATTCGCCTATCCGGGAATCAAGCGGCTGGTACTCAACGATGTGTCCCTGACAGCTCAGCGAGGAGAGCTCGTAGCTCTCGTAGGGGACAACGGCGCCGGAAAGACAACGTTGCTCAAGCTGCTCTGTCGATTCTACGATCCGAGCAACGGCACTATCTCTGTGGACGGTGTGGATCTACGCAATATCAGCAAGCGGGAGTGGTGGGGATGCCTAACGGCACTCTTCCAGGATCCGGCCCGCTATCACGATACGGTCTCCGACAACATCTGGTTTGGGAATCCAGAACGCCAGGTGAATTGGGAGCGAATCCACGGTGCCGCGCGGAAAGCCGGAGCTGCGGCGTTCGTCGCGGGGCTCCCCTACCGCTTCGCCACTCCGTTGGGAAGATTTCTCCAGGACGGAGTCGAGCTCAGCGGGGGACAGTGGAAGAAGCTCGCTCTTGCACGCACCTTCTATCGAGACTGCCGGCTGGCAATTCTCGACGAGCCGACGAACGGCATCGATCCTGATTCGGAGACAGAGCTGCTCACCACGCTGCGCGACTGGTCTCGCGACAAGGCCGTCCTACTCGTCACGCATCGAATAGCGGCGGCACGGATCGCCGACCGGATCTACGTCATGCAGGAAGGAGCGATTACCGAGGAAGGGACGCATGAATCGCTTCGTGATCGAGGCGGTTTCTACGCACGCATGTTTGCGCAGCAGCTCCATCAGATTGAACACGGCGTCCGCGAGTGAGCTCAGGTCCAAGCTATATCGGCATCCGCGCATTCTGCTGCTGGTACGGTATTTCCACGATCTCGGCTCCAGGGTGGTAGACTTGATCCCCAACCTGCAACCACAAGTCCTCCATACCATCAATCGGAAGAACCTCCTTCCGTACTCGGATAAGCTCCGGCACGACTTCGAACGCGAAAAGGTTGCCGCGGTGGAGAAGCTTGAATGCCAGGCGATTCCACGTTCTGGGGAGGTCCGGGTTCATTGCAACGTGGTCGCGGAAGAGGTTGATGCCGGCGAACCCTTCTAGCACGGTACTGAGGG
>PWGF01000510.1 GCA_003554375.1 Spirochaetaceae bacterium | reverse complement strand
CTTGCCAATCGTGGGTATGCCGTTATCAGCGTAAACTTCCGTGCTTCCACCGGCTTCGGAAAAGCGTTCGCCAACGCCGGCGATAAGGAGTGGGGCGCCGCGATGCACAACGACCTTCTAGACACCGTCGACTGGGCGGTCCGGAAAGGCATCGCGGACCCTGACCGTGTGGCGATAATGGGCGGAAGCTATGGCGGGTATGCTACGCTGGTGGGACTCACCTTCACTCCGGAGAAGTTTGCCTGCGGAGTCGATATCGTGGGGCCCTCCAACCTCATAACGCTTCTGGAGTCGGTTCCCGAGTACTGGAAGCCTACGCTCGATCTCCTTACCACGCGGGTAGGGGACCACCGTACGCCGGGGGGGCGCCGGCTGCTCGAAGAGCGCTCGCCGCTCAACAAGGCCGACCGGATCATGCGGCCGCTCATTATTGCGCAAGGGGCAAACGATCCTCGGGTGAAGCAGGCCGAGTCCGATCAGATCGTCGAAGCAATGACCTCGAAAGGCATCCCCGTGACTTACGTGCTCTACCCGGACGAGGGGCACGGCTTTGCGCGGCCGGAGAATCGGATCTCATTTTTTGCCGTCGCCGAGGCTTTTCTTGCTCGCTGCCTGGGCGGCCGCTACGAAGAGATCGGGTCCGACTTCGAGGGTTCGTCGATCCAGGTCGTCACCGGAGCATCCGAGGTGCCGGGTCTTTCCCCGGAGTAAGAACGGCGCGCCGGGAAGCCTGCGAAGGTTCAATCACTCGACAAGTCGATCCGGACGTTAATGGCGTAGTGGCTCAAGTTGACGTGACGGGCGTGCCCCCATGCGGTGCAGTCGTGCTCGACCGTACCCTTGAGCGCGCCCGCACGTGCTGCAGCAGCGCGCCCGAGCGAGCCCGCACGTGCTGCAGCCGCAGGCGCCGGAGCGCGCCGCACCCGCCGAGCGCGTCAATCGTCACCCCCGCTCGACGATCATGCTGATTCCCTGGCCGCCGCCGATGCAGAGGGTGGCCAGCCCGGTACGCGCGCCGCGGCGCTCCATCTCGTAGAGGAGGGTGGTGAGGATCCGGGTGCCGCTGGCGCCCACCGGATGCCCCAGTGCGATGGCGCCTCCGTTGACGTTGACGCGGGAGAGGTCGAGGTCGCCAATCTCCCGGCGGAATCCCTCCAGGACCGCAAGTGACTGGGCGGCGAATGCTTCGTTGAGCTCGATGAGGTCGATCTCCGACAGCGACAGACCGGCCCGCTCGAGCGCTTTCCGGGTAGCGGGCACCGGGCCGTAGCCCATCTCGGCGGGATCGACGCCGGCGGCAGAAGCCGCGCGGATCGTTGCCGGCACCGGGAGGCCCTGCTCCCGCGCGTAGCCGGCGTCGGCCAGAACAGTGAAGGCCGCGCCGTCGTTGATGCCGCTTGCGTTGGCGGCGGTCACGCGTCCGCCCTCGCGGCGGAAAGCCGGGCGGAGTGCCGCGATTCGCTCGAGCGATATCTCGGGGTCGGGATGCTCGTCGGCTTCGACGCGCAGGGGATCTTTCTTGCGGCGGGGCACATCGACGGGGATAATCTCGTCGGCGAAGCGGCCGTCTTCGCGGGCGCTGACCGCTTTGCGGTGGCTTTCCACGGCGAACTCGTCCATCGCTTCGCGCGAGATCGAGAAGCGGTCGGCAAGCCGTTCGGCGGTCTCGCCCATGTGTGCGCCGTCGAAGGCGTCGGTAAGCGCATCACGGATCATGAGGTCCACCATCTCCGTGTTACCCATCCGTGCGCCGTAGCGCGCCTTGGGCACGGCATACGGGGCCATGCTCATGTTCTCGGTGCCACCTGCGGCCACGAGCCGGGCGTCGCCGAGCATAATCGACTGCGCTGCCAAGGCCACGGACTTTAGCCCCGAGCCGCACAGCTTATTCAGTGCGTAAGCCGGGGTCGCGTGCGGGCAGCCCGCCTCTAGTGCGATCTGCCGCGCGACGTTCTGTCCGAGCCCGGCGCTGAGGATATTCCCGACGATAACCTCGTCGAGTGCGTCAGCCTGGACGCCCGCCCGTTCGAGCGTGCCGGTGAGCGCAGCTTTTCCGAGCTCTATCGCCGAAACGTTTGTGAACGCCCCGCCGAAGTCTCCGACCGGGGTGCGCCCTGCTGCAACAATCGCTACCTCATTCATGGTGTCCTCTCCCGTGTTTGCTCGCGTGTGGTCCCGTGTGTGCCGGCGTGTGGCCGCGTGTTTGCTCCCGTGTGGCCGCGGGTAGCGGTCCTCACACGTACCCGAACTCCTGTGCCTGCTGGGTCAGCTCGTTGCGGAAGTCGGGGTGCGCTACGGCGATGAGCTCGCGGGTGCGCTCGGCGACCGTGCGCCCGCGGAGGCGAGCGATGCCGTGCTCGGTGACGATGTGGTCCAGGTTGCTCCGGTGGAGCGTGACGGCTGTGCCTTCCGGCATGGTGGGGACTATCGTGCTGACAGTGCCGTTTTTCGCGGTGGAGTGGCAGGCGATGATGTTCTTGCCGAGGCCGTCGTACGCCTCCTTTGCGCCGACCGCAGTGTCGGTCTGCCCGCCGGTCCCGGAGTGCTGCTTGGTACCGATCGACTCGCTTCCTACCTGGCCGGTGAAGTCGACCATCAAGCACGTATTGATGCTCACCATCCTGCTGTTCCGGCGGATGACGGCCGGGTCGTTCACCCAGGCGCCGCGCTCGAAATAGACGGCGGGGTTGTCGTGGAGCCAGTCGTACATCTCCAGGCTGCCCATGGCAAAGGTGCAGATGAACTTGTCCTTGTAGAGGCTCTTGCGCCGGTTGGTGATAACGCCCGATTCGTAGAGGTGCATCATGCTGTCTACGAACATCTCGGTGTGAACGCCGAGATCGTTCTTATCGGTGAGTGCCCGTGCTACGGCGTTGGGGATGTTCCCGATTCCGAGTTGAATGGTTGCGCCGTCGTCGACAAGCTCGGCGATATTCCGTCCGATGGCCTTGTCCGCCTCGGTGAGCTCCGGCTGCGGGAGAGTCGGCGGTTCCTGGTGGTTCTCTACGAAATAGTCGACCGCGTCGACATGCACATGCGTATCGCCATGGGTGCGGGGGAGGTTCTCGTTCACCTCGAGTACGACGAGCTCGGCAGCTTCGAGTACATCTTTTTCGTACGTTATACCGAGGGAAAGCGAAACGAAGCCTTGCGGATCCGGTGGCGTACAGGTTCCGAAGAACACCCGCGGCGTCTTGTATTGGAGCCGGTCGGTGGAGGCGCGGTGGAGCATGTTCGGCACATAGGTAACCGTCCCCGCCCCCTCTTTGATTGCCTTGCGCGAGCCGGGTGCGTGGAACCAGCTGCAGAGGTTGAATCGGCCCTTCATCTCCGGCTTCATATAGAAGTCGTACGGCTTGAGAGTCAGCACGCTGAAGACGTTCACGTTTTCCACCTCGTCGGCGACGATATGGAAGCGCTCCATGCACCCCTGCGGTTCGGACGCGCATTGGGCAACAATGACATCGGAGGCGGACGCAATAGTCTTGCGGACCGCATCGTCAATAGTCGTCAGTTTGTCGCGATATGTCCTCAAGTGGCGGTTTTCGCTGTTCTGCTTGCTCATTTCTTCCTCCTCCAACGGATGCTTTTACCAAGGTCGCGGGAGACTCTCCCGTCAGTAGATGAACGCGTTTGAGTTCACCGCGAGCCCTGCGCCCGAGGCGATGAATACGACGCAGTCGCCCCGGGCAACCCTCTCCTTTTGCACTGCGTCGGCAAACGCCATAGGCACACAGGCGCTTCCGGTATAGCCGTAGCGGTCCATAATCGTGTGCGTCTTCTCCATGGGAATGCCGAGTATCTCGTTCACCTGTTGTATCACCGAGCGGTTGATCTGGGTGTAGATGATGAGATCGATATCGCCGACGGTGAATCCGGCTTTCGAGAGCGTGTTCTCCACTACGGGCGGCCACAGCTTCACGT
>PWGF01000534.1 GCA_003554375.1 Spirochaetaceae bacterium | reverse complement strand
CTTCTTCCTGTCCTCGCTTCTGTTCCTCGATGCGCCCGACTTGCGCCTAACCGTCATCTTGAGTGTTCTGTTTGCATACCGGCTCTATGGTGAATACTTCTCCCGGAGACTTAGAAACATGGACGGTCTGCTGGAGCGCCGGCAGCAGGAGGCTGATGTCCGCAACAGACTCGTCGATCGGTTGATTCACAATCCGGTCGAGCAGGACCACCTCATGGTGCGGAATATGGTCGACGAAACGCTCGAGCAGAGCGCCCAAGAGATCATCACCCCGCAGCACCGGATAACCGGCGCCATGATGTACCGGCGCGTCAATGACACCCTGATGGTCGACAGCCCGGAGTTGATAAGTGGCTTCTGCACGCCGCTGTACGAGATTGCGCACCCTCGTCGTCAGCGCCGCGACAATCTGGCCCGACTGATCCAGAAGGACACGTACGACATGAAGGAGCTCACCGGCACCGTTCCGACCGAAGGCAAGCCCTTCGGCTTCCGACTCATGCGCGAAGCCGTCAACACGGGGGAGATCTCCAAGCTCGACACGATTCCGGAGGCTTATCGCGGTATTCACAACCTGATCGCGGCGGTACCGGTCGTAGACCAAGGGCAGATACGCGGTGTCATCGTGGTGTTCAAAGATGAGTTCCACGATCTCTTCCCGCAGGAACGAAAGCGCCTCCAACAGTTCGCTGAGCACCTGAACACGGTTTTCAGCATTATGGCAGGGAAAGGAGCACAAGAGGAACGCAACCGGCTCAAAGGCGAATTGGACATCGCACAGCAAATCCAGACTTCCATCGTGCCCCAGGAAATCCACCTTGACGGCTACGACATCGGTAGCATAATGACAACTGCGTCGGAAGTCGGAGGAGACGCTTACGATTTCATCCCGACGAGGGACGGCAACTATTTCGCCATCGGGGACGTCGCCGGTCATGGGCTACCCTCAGGGATCATGGCTTTGATCCACATCGCAGCTACCCACGGAGCTGTTGAGGCGGCAAAGGCATTCGAACGCGAAATCCCGGTCGCAACACTCTACAACGCCGTTAACCGTGTCCTCTGTTCGATCAATCGAGACCGTATCGGCAGCGACAAGTTCATGACCGGGAACTACCTGATGCACCGAAACGGATCGTTTGCTCATGCGGGTACTCACGAAATAGCGCTTGTCTATCGTGCTTCAGAGGGCAAGGTCCAGCAGCTGACCGACACCGTGAACAAGACCGCCTTTATGGGAGTATCGGATTTTATCGACGCTACCCCCTCGGTAGGGGAAGTATCGCTCGCGCCCGGCGATGTCTTGCTCCTATACACGGATGGGACCATCGAGGCGCGCAACGACGAGGGAGAGCAGTTTGGACTCGATCGGCTGGGCACAAGCTTGGAGCAACACGCCTCGCTGACCGGGGACGAGCTGGTACGGGCAATCGAGCAAGACGTACGAGAGTTCGCCGAGGGCGGCGACCTCAAACGCCACGGCGGGCGTTTTGCCGACGACGTAACGCTTGTCGCCATTAAGAAGCAATCGTCCGGGGCCGCAGATTCGTCGGAGGAAGCTTGAGGTTGCAGGGGACCGGTAAGCTCCTTTCAGCCCGTACGCGGCCGGCGGCGTGCAGAGAACGGTGAAAGCCTAAGAGGGACGCCGGATGGGAAGGATGCGTATCGGAACCGCTTCGTGGACCGATCGCAGTCTGATCGACTGCGGCCGCTTCTACCCGGCGGATTGCACGACGCCGGAGAGGCGCCTTCGCTACTACGCGTCCCGGTTTCCGCTCGTGGAGGTAGATTCGACCTACTACGCCCTTCCTTCGGAACGGAACGCTCGACTCTGGAACGAGCGAACGCCGCGCGACTTCGTCTTCGATATCAAGGCGTTCCGACTGTTCACCGGCCACTGGACGCCGCTGAACGCACTCCCCTCGGACCTCCGGCGCGCTCTTCCGGAGAGCACCAAGCAACGGCTCTATTACAAGGATACCCCCGAGGAGCTGCGTGACGAGCTATGGCGCCGTTACGTCGGTCCGTTGGGAATTCTGAAGAGTGCCGGGAAGCTCGGCGTCGTGCTCCTGCAGTTCCCACCGTGGGTGAAGCCTCACCCCCGCGTCTACGAGCATATCGAGCACTGCCGCGAGCGGCTCGCCGGGTTCGATCCCGCGGTGGAGTTCCGGAACCATACATGGCTGGACGACACGCACCAGGAACAGACGCTTCGCTTTCTCAATGATCGAAGCCTGAGCTACGTAGCCGTTGACGAGCCACAAGGGTTTTCCTCATCCGTACCGCCGGTTGCCGCAGTAACTGGCCCGTATGCCGTTGCACGATTCCATGGGCGAAACACGAGCATGTGGGAGCGCCGCGGACTCTCTTCCTCGGCGGAACGCTTCAACTACTATTACCGTCGCGAAGAGCTTGCCGAGTGGCGCCCGCGCTTGCAGTCGATGCGCGACGACGCCCGGGAAGTACACGCGGTATTCAACACGAACTACGAGGACCAGGGACCGGTCAACGCGATGCTCCTGGCGGAGCTTCTCGACGACGGTTTGCACAGCACTTCGGCTTAACGTTGTGATGTGATGACGCTTCTGCTATCATTGCTGCGCAATAACCAAAGCGGCGGTGTTGCGCGTATCGCCGGTTGGAGGGAGATTCGCTATGAAAGTGGCTGCCGGAACCTCGACTGCTCCGAACGGAAAGCGCGCAGTTGAAGAAGCGGTCGGGACGATGCGCCGGCAGCTCGGCGAACCCCCGGACTTCGTCTTCTTCTATGCCAGCTCCAACTACCGGGACGACGATCTTCCGGCGCAGGTGCATTCACTGACCGGAGGCGCACCGCTTGTGGGCGGCACTTCCTTCCGAGGCGTAGCCACTCACACCGGCGTCTGCACGCAGGACAACCGGGGTCTCGGCGTCCTCGGCCTCAGCGACCCGGCAGGCAGCTTCGGCACCGGCATCGCTTGCCAGAACGACGCGCCGCGGGAAGCGGCTCAGCGGGCACTGCGCTCCGCCCTGTCTCAGGCGGAACGTCCCGGTGAGGTACCCGCGCTCATCTGGATGTCGTCCGCTCCTGGACAGGAAGAAGCCCTTATCGAGGCCGTTGGTGAGATTGTGGGCCCGGAGGTGCCGATAGTTGGCGGCAGCACTGCCGACAACGACGTCATCGGTGAATGGCGCCAGTTTGCCAACGCCCGGACGGACCGCGACTCGGTAGCGCTTGCAACCCTCTTCCCGGAAAGAGAACCGACATTCGCCTTTCACTACGGATATGCACCGACGGAGCACAAAGGCCGGGTCACGCGCGCGGCAGGGCGAATCGTATATGAGATCGACGGGGAACCGGCCGCGGAAGTTTACGACCGCTGGACCGGCGGTACCCTCCGCTCGGTGATCGATAGCGGCGGAGGCAATGCGTTGTCACGCACCACGCTTCACCCGCTGGGGAGAAGCGGCGAGGCAGCCGGTGAAAGAGCCGGCAAGGGCGGCCCTCTGGCGGAAGAAGGGCTCAATAGTACGAAGGGGAGCGAGGCAAAGCATTTGCGCGATGCCCGGGGGGAGATCGTATACCTTCTCTCCCATCCTTCCTGGGTTTACCCGGACAAGGGGCTTGGACTCTTCACTACGGTTTCAGTTGGGGACGAGCTCGTTCTGATGACCGGAAGCACCGGCCGTCTGGTGCAGCGGGCCGGCCAAGTGGCGGCAACCGCTCGCACACTGGCTAAGTGGGACGATGATCCCCCTGCGGGGGCGATTACCGTCTACTGCGCGGGCTGCATGCTCACCGTCGGGGATCGGATAGATGCGGCCATGGAGGGCGTACGCGAATCTCTCGACGGAGCACCGTTTCTTACAACCTTCACCTTTGGAGAGCAGGGGCGTCACACCGGCTTGGGCAATGTCCACGCCAACCTCATGATTTCTACGGTGTGTTTCCCTCGCTAAGAGGCCG
>PWGF01000210.1 GCA_003554375.1 Spirochaetaceae bacterium | reverse complement strand
CTCGGCTCGCCGTTTACGTTTCCCCGGGCTGCCGGTCCCGCGGCTGCCGCTGCCGGGCTACCAGTCCGGCCCAGGGGCTGCCGCTCCGGTCAGCCGCTCCGGCTCGCCGCGGCGCTTCCGAACGCGTTGCCCAACCGCGTTGCCCTGCCGTCTATCCGGCGTCCCATTGGCGCCTGACTTCATAGCAGAGAATGCCAACGGCAACCGCGACGTTCAAGGAGTCCGCCACTCCGTGGGATGGGAGCGACAAGAGTCCATCGCACTGTTCCCTTGTGTTTGCCCGAAGCCCCTCCCCTTCGCTTCCGAAAACCAGCACGGTGCGCTCCGGAATTGCCTCACCCCATGCCCGCGGCGCGTCGGCCTCGGCTCCGTACACCCAGAAACCTAGATCCTTCAACTCCCGAAGGGCGCGCGCAAGGTTCGGTACGATCAACGACGGGACCGACGCAGCCGTCCCGCTGCTGGCCTCAATGACCCCCTCATCCCCCGGCTTTGCACTCCGCCGTTCCGGAAGCACGATCCCGCACGCCCCCAGCTGGTCGGCACACCGGAAGATTGCGCCCAGATTTCGGGCGTCCGTGATACCATCCAGGCATAACACGAACGCTCGTCCTTCTCGCTTCAATCCGGGCTGAACGAGCTCTTGGAGCCGCGCGCGTTCGGGCTCTTTCTTCTGTCCCCTTTGTTTACCTGGCGCCGTTGATGCCCGGTGCTCCCGCTTCTGCCTATCCGCGCCTCGCCGCTCCGCGTCTCCTCGCTCCACGCTTCTTATGGATAATCCGCTATTGTCTGTGGGACCGATCTGATTCGCCCCCGCCGAAGACTCGCTCCGTCCGACGACTCCCGCAGCTTCCTCTTCGCTCTCCCGGACCGTTCCGCCTGGACAGAACACTGCTCCCCGGGCTCGGGAGTCTCCTGCAATCCGTCGAATCTGCTGCCGGTCGCTCCGAACGACCCGAACGCCCGGCGGCGCGCTTCCGGCGAGGCCCTCGGCTCGCCGATTCTCCGCCTCTATATAGAGCACACCGGCTTGCTGGGGGTCTCGCAGCAACCCGGCGATGGCGTGAAATCCCTGAACCAACGACGCCCCCTGGTCGCGCACTTGCTTCCGGCTTCGTCTTCTTCCGGCTGTTCTCCGGTCTCCCCGTTGTCCGGCGCCGGCTTCTCGGCCTCCAGAGTCCATTGCTGTCTGTTTCCTGGAAATACCTGTCCGCCGCCTATTCCTGTGACGCCCCGGCCTGCTCATCGCCGTACTCTCGTGATTGGTCGAACTCACCATCTCCGGTCGTATCGCGCTCCACTACGCGCACGTGCGTCCCCTCCTCCAGATGGATCCGCACATCGATCCGTCCGTCGTGGTTTGTATCCAGCTCATGTCGGGTGAGCACACCATCCTCATAGAAGTAGAAGTTGTCCATTCTCCCGTCGCCTGAGTAATCCATGGCCGCGAGCTCGAGCCGCTCAGAATCGTCGGTCATGACTGCATAATCGGGGTTCCCGTCGTCGTTTGTATCCTCGACTTCCCACGGGTCGTCGTACTCCTGGACATTCCAGATTCTCGAGGAATTGCCGTCTTGCCCGTAGGCATAACCTACTCCGGTCAGCCCGACTCCCGCGACGAGTAACCCGACGAGACAGCTCCGCATGACGCTGCGTTGATGCTTCATCCTTGTCCTCACCTCCTTCCCCCTACCTCGGCGTAACCCTAACCGTTCTTGAGCGCACGGACGGGATACCTTGGACGCTCCGGTTTCCTCAGCGATACCGCTATAGCGTACGTTTGCCGGATACACAGCGCGTCGGATACAGAGGGTCAGTTGCGGAGACGGAGTTGACGTGGTCGGCAACGTCGGAGGTTCTACGCGCTTCCAAGAAACCGAATCCGGAATTCGCCGGCCGGCTCCGACTTACATCACCGGGAACACCCGCGGAGCGGCCGGCTTAGCACGCTCCTTCCGGAGGCCGTTCCGAACGTCCATAGCAAAGGCCTATTTCAGCTCATCCAGACGGACGGGCTCGGGGTTAGAATTGACCCCCTCCTCCTCGGAGAGCTCCTTCAGTAGGCTCTTAGCTCTCCCTGAGAGCTTGGAGGGCACCGTCACGTGGAGGCGAATATACATATCCCCCCTTCGAGACGGATTGTTCAAGTACGGGACTCCCTCGTTCTTGAGTCGAAGGACCTTTCCGTTCTGGCTGCCCGCCGGTATCTTCACCTTCACCCGCTTGCCTTCCAGCGTGGGAACCTGAATCTCCGAACCGAGAGCGGCTTGCGATACGCTTATCGGGATGACGCAATAGATATCATTCCCTTCCCGCTGAAAGTACTCATGGGGCTTCACCCGGACGAACACGTACAAGTCCCCCGGTGGTCCCCCGTTCGGACCTGCATCACCCTGTCCGGGGATGTTAATCCGCTTCCCACTCTCGATCCCCGCCGGAATCGTCACCTTGATCTTCTGCCGTTTCTTCAGAAGGCCGCTACCGCCGCACTCTTTGCACGGATTCTCGACAACAGTACCCTCGCCGCCGCACGTAGGGCACGTTGACGCGATGGAAAAAAACCCGGAGCTCCGACGCACCTGACCTGCTCCGCCACATGTTGAGCACGTTTTCGTCCCGCTCCCTGGAGTACTCCCCTTCCCGCTGCACGTTTCACAACGTGCATTCTTCTGGAAGGAGATTTCTACTTTGTCCCCGAAGATGGCATCCTTAAACGGCACCTCCAGGTCATAACGAAGGTCAGCTCCGCGACGGGCTCCGGCGGCGCCGGCGCGACCTTGCCTGCCGGCACGTCGCCCCGCTCCGCCGAAAAAGCTCTCGAATATGCCGGAGAAGTCACCGAAAATATCCTCGAAGTCCCGGAAGACACTCGAGAAATCCCCGGCTCCGGCCTGCGTGCCGCCCATTCCTTCAACACCGGCGAATCCGAACTGGTCGTAGGCCCGCCGCTTCTGCTCGTCGGAGAGAACCTCGTACGCTTCCGAAGCTTCCTTGAAGAGCTCTTCGGCCTTCGTATCACCCGGATTACGATCCGGGTGATACTTCACGGCCATCTTCCGGTATGCTTTCTTTATGTCATCCTGGGTCGCATTTCTGTCGAGTCCCAGTACTTCGTAATAGTCGCGCTTAGCCAAGACACGTCACCCTAACTCTTCTCGTCTTCGTCAACAACTTCGTAATCCACGTCCTCGACGTTCTCAGTGCTCTGCGCCTGCTCCTGTCCGGCTTCCTCGGACGAAGCGCCGGCGCCCGTGTCGCCGGAACCGTCGCCCCCTGTCCCGGCTTGCTGCTGCTGAGCGCTTTGTTTATACACTTCTTCAGCCAGTTTGTACGAGGCCTGTTTGAGCTGTTCACTCTTCTCCTTGATCTGTTCCACGTCACCGGAATCAAGCACGTTGCGCAGCTCCGAAATCGCCTCTTGGATCTTGGACCGATCATCCTCACTTATCTTGTCTCCGTAGTCATTCAGACTCTTCTCAGTGGAGTAGATCAGACTGTCAGCCTCGTTACGTGCCTCCGCAGCCTCTCGGGCCTTTTGATCCTCATCCGCGTGTTTCTCCGCATCCTGGACCATCTTGTTGATCTCTTCCTCCGAGAGACCGGAACTAGACTCGATTCGAATCTTCTGCTCCTTTCCGGTGCCGAGATCCTTCGCCGAAACATGGACGATGCCGTTGGCGTCGATATCAAAAGTAACTTCGATCTGCGGCACACCGCGAGGCGCGGGAGGGATGTCGGTAAGCTCGAAACGGCCCAGGGTTCGGTTCTGGCTTGCCATCTCCCGCTCGCCCTGAAGCACGTGGATGCTCACTGCTGTCTGATTATCCGCTGCAGTGGAGAAAATCTGACTTTTCCGCGTTGGAATCGTGGTGTTACGCTCGATCAGCTTGGTGAACACCCCGCCAAGCGTCTCGATACCGAGAGAGAGCGGCGTAACATCGAGCAGAAGAACATCCTTAACGTCGCCTCCAAGAATTCCACCTTGGATAGCGGCTCCCACCGCCACAACCTCGTCCGGGTTCACGCCCTTATGCGGGTCCTTGCCGAACATGTCTTTTACCAAGCGCTGTACCGCCGGAATACGCGTTGAACCGCCAACGAGTATTACTTCATTGATATCCCCAGGGGAACAGCCGGCATCCTTTAGCGCCCGTTCGCACGGTCCACGGGTCTTCTCAATCAAATCATTGACCATTTGCTCAAACTTGGCGCGAGTCAACGAATACTGCAGATGCTTGGGACCTGTATTGTCCGCAGTGATGAACGGTAGATTTATCTCAGTCGACTGGGTGGAGGAAAGCTCGACCTTGGCCTTCTCCGCAGCTTCCTTCAGCCGCTGGAGCGCCATGCGGTCCTGGCTCAAGTCTATGCCGTAATCGCCTTTGAAGCTCTCAACGAGCCAATCGATCACCTTCTGATCCAAGTTGTCTCCGCCCAAGTGCGTATCGCCGTGCGTACTCTTGACCTCGAAAACACCTTCGCCCAGCTCCAGAATAGATATGTCGAAAGTACCGCCCCCAAGGTCATAGACAGCGATCCGCTCGTCCTTCTTCTCGTCCTTGCCAAATCCATAGGCAAGCGACGCGGCGGTGGGCTCGTTTACAATCCGCTTCACTTCCAGCCCAGCAATCCGACCTGCGTCTTTGGTTGCCTGCCGCTGGGCGTCATTGAAATAGGCAGGCGTTGTGATAACTGCCTCGGAGACACTCTCACCCAGATAATCCTCAGCCGTTTGCTTCATTTTCTGTAGAACGGCAGCAGAGATCTCCGGGGGGGAGTACTCCTTATCTTGGACACTGACACGGACCCCACCGCTCGAGTCCTTGGTAATCCTGTACGGTACCATTCCAATCTCTTCTTCTACCTCATGGTACCGACGACCCATGAAGCGCTTGATGGAGGAGATAGTGTTCTCCGGATTGGTGACCATCTGATTCTTGGCCGGCTGTCCGATGAGTCGTTCGCCTTTGTTCGTGTAGGCCACAATGGAGGGCGTCGTCCGCTGACCTTCGGCATTCTGTATCACCATCGGCTCGCCGCCCTCCATGATAGCGACGCACGAGTTCGTTGTTCCTAGATCGATTCCGATTATCCTACCCATTCGAGAGCTCCTTTTGTTGCGTTAGCGTGTCCTGCACCGTCATTCAGAGGTTTCAGCGGCGCCGGCTTCCTCTTGACCGGGGACCCCGTCCCCATCGGCTCCGGATTCTTCCGATGCTGCTGTCTGGCCTTGCTCATTCCCCTGCCCTTGACTCTGAGCAGGCATCCGTACGCGCACTTTGGCCGCCCGTAGTACCATGTCGTGCAGCATATACCCCTTCTGGTATTCTTCCGCCACGGTCGGCGTTTCCACATTCGACTCCTCTACTACGGCCACAGCCTCATGCTTCTGCGGGTCGAACTCTTCCCCTTCAGAATCAAAGCGTTCAAGTCCCCACTTCCGCTCAAGCATCCCCGTGAACTGCTTCTCTATGAGCGCAACACCGTCGTGGAGTGCATCAAAATCTCGGGACTCCTCTGCCGATTTGATGGCCCTTTCAAAGTCGTCAATAACGGGCACGATGTCAAGAAGCAGCTGCTTGTTGGCAAACCGGGCAGAATCCTGTTTCTCCCGGTTCATACGCTTGCGATAGTTCTCAAAATCAGCCTGCTTGCGCAAGTACTGTTCCTTGAGCTCGCTGTTCTCAGCCTCCAACTCCGCGATCCGGGCTCTGAGCTGGGATTCAAGGTCCTGCCCTTGATCCTTAGCCCCTGCCTGAGCTTCCTCGCCTTCAGCCTGTGCCGTCTCACTTGCTTGTTGTTCCCCGGCCACGTCCGAAGACTCGCAGGGCTCGGCATACTGCTCCGACCTGCCGTCGCTGTCAGCCGACGACGGCGATTCCTGAGACGGTTGATCCTTTTTCTCGGCTCTTTCGATTCGATTTTTCTCTTTTTCCCGTTTCTTGGACATTTATCCCTCAGAACTGATGCTCTTCGCGTATTCTGTTGTGCGTGGTATGGCCACAAGATACCGACCGTATCTACTGAGGTCAAGCCGGTCACCTCAAGCACCCCGGAGAGAAAGAGGAGCTTGACCGCACAGATAGATCTCTCTCATTTGACGACACCGGCCCAGCCCGGTCGAGCTTCCATAGCCGGCGTCGGCATGGCAACAGAAGCCCAGCGGACTCGCCCCCCCACACACGTCGAGCGCGGTCCTTACCCGTCACCGGTAGCCGGAGCGAATCACCGCTTGTTCGGCATCTCCAGGATAAGCTCCACTTCACCCCGGCTGAGCTTGGTGGCGCGCGCAATCTCATCGACCTTCCAGCCCTGATGAGCCAGTTTCACCACAGTCTCACGCGCACTCATCGACGGTGCCCCGCTCTGGTTACTCTGTCCCGAGCTCTTCTGTTCTTCCTTCATCAGCGAGCCGAGAAGCTTCACCTGCTCCTGCGCTTCCCTTCCGATCTCCTCCAATCTGGTCTCCGTACGAGCAAGCCACTCTCGTGCAGTCTGGAGATCTTCCATTCGGCTCTCTACATCGGAGAGGATGGTTTCCAGCCGGCGCAATTGTCCGACGGCATGGTCCGCGTCCTCCTTACTGTCGGCCAACGTCTTGATTCGTGTCTCCATCGATTCGATTTGCTCCGGAAGCGCACTTATCTCTTCTCTCATCGAGCCAATGCGCTCTTCCATCTTCTCCAGCTCGGCGAAGTTCTTGTCGATTCCGTCCGCGGTGACATCGAGAATGCCCTGTTTCTTGGAGAGTCGATCGTAGCGCGCATCTACGTCTTTCGAGAGCTCGTCCAATGACCTCAGCTTGGCCAGCATCTCCTGCACCGTATCGTTGGAGTCAGTAACCTGCTTCAGCTTCTCATCAACCTGCTGCGAGAGTTTCATTAGGCGTTCGTAGTCCGCCTCTAGTGCATCGATTCGCTTCTTCTCAGCGGAGAACTCCGCGAGACGGCTCCGCGCATCCTCGACACGCTCACGAAGCTCCCGGACTTCGTTGTCGACCTCGGCAACTTCCGCACGGCGCGCATCGAGAGTCTCCAGATCCTCGCGAAGCTTTCGCAGCTCCGCATCCAACTGTTGTTTCATCTCATCCGCGCGATCGAAGACTTTGATCTCCTCGGTGAACGCAGCCTGCCGCTCCTCGAGCTCCCGAAGCGTAGACGCAAGGCTGTCCGCCTCTTCCTGGATGCGCCCCATCTGCTCGGCCCGAGCGCCTTCCACCTGCTGCTGCGAGCTCTCCAGCATAGTTCGCAGCTGATCGAGATGCTGCTGCAGCTGTTGGCGGCCGGCTTCAATCTGCTCGTGAAGATCGCGCTGCTGCTCCGAAATAGTTGCCTGGATCTCTCCGACTTGATCCTCCGTCTTACCCTCCAGCGAGTCCAGACGATCGGTGAGCTCTCCATGCACGGCCTGGATCCGTTGTCCCATCTGCGCGTCCAGCCGCTCCACCTGCTCCTTGAGCTCCTGTTCAGATGCGTTCACACTCTCCTTACGTTCCGCCAGCAGACGCTCCATCGCATCCAAACGCTCACCGGCACTCTGCTGCAGCTCTGTAAGCTGTTCGTCCAGGCTTTGGATCGCGTTCTGGATCCGCTCCTGAGCATCCGCGGAGATGTGGTTCTTGTGCTCTTCCACCTCCGCAAGCGCTGCCTCCGTCTGCCGCTCGGCATCACGCTTGAACGCGCCCAACTGCTCCTCCAGCCGGCTATATAGGCTGCGCTCGAGCTCCGACTGGCGCTCGGTATACGACTGCTGCATGTCGGCCAGCGTTCCGTCAACGCGGTTCTGCCACTCAGATAGACGATTCTCCATCGCTACCGTACGCTCTCGCAGATCGCTGAAGAACTCGTCCTCGAATACCCGGAGCTTCTCGCTGACGTTGTCGTATGCCCGCTGCTTGAGGTCCACGACGCCGGATTCGAGCTCCTGCATCTGATCCCGGATTTGCTGCATGACGGCATCTGCTTCTTCCTTGTCCGCCTGTCGCTTGTTTCGGAGCTCTTCGCCGATTCGTTCGAGATCTTGGCTCACTGTCTCTTGACTCTTTACCATCGCTTCGCGAAGCGTGGTATCGAGCTGGTCTACATCCGTAGCGGTCTGTGACAGCCGCTCGAAACGAGCCCGGAAGTCCTCTTCCAGGTTCTCGAGCTTCTGGTCCAACTCGGCGATGAGCCGACGCTCGGCTTCAACGCTTCGCCGCTCAAGCTCGTCCCCCCACGATTGCGTCGAGCTCTCCAGTCGCTCGATGAGCTCGGATCTCTTGGCGTCAAGATCGCTGTTGAGCTCGGCGAGCCGGCCTTCCAGCTCCTCGGCAAGCTCTCGCGTCTCTTGCTCCGCGCGGGTCACCTCTCCCAGTCGCTGATCGGCCTGCTGCGACAGCTCGGAGATCTCCTGGAACGTACCTGACCTCAGAGACTCCATTCGATCCCGAAGATCCTGCTCGACCCGGGCAAGGTCATCCTGGCCCTGCTGCGTTACACGCTGAAGCCTGGACTGTAGCTCCTCCCGAACCTGTTCCAGTTGCGAGCCGATCGAGCTCTCCGCCTCCTGGAGCTCTGCCTGCGCCTGCGACTGTAGCTGACCGGACTGTTCTTGCAGCTCTTGTCGCAGCGAGTCGCGAGTCTGAGCCATCTCCGTCTCGAGCCCACCGGCTGTTTGGGTCAGCTCCTGATGCACCTGTTCCAGCTGATCCCGGAGGCTCGTCTGAATCGACTCCAAACGCTCGCGAACGGTAGCGCTCAGCTCCTCGGCTTGCTGCCGGCCTTGGGAGTCCATCTCCTGTACTTGCTGCTGGAGCGAGGTGGTTACTTCTTCAAGCCGCGCTTGGAGCTGGGAACGAGTCGCCGCTATATCCGCCTCCACCTTCTGCTGCCACTGAGTGACGTTTTCTGTCGTTCGGTTGATCGCCTGTGCAAGCTGGGATTCCAGATCCTCCGAGCTCTGCTGAACACGGCGCGTCGTTTCAGCGATGCGACCGTCCACGTCTTGCTCGTGATTCTGCACCCGCAGCTCCAGATTCTCCGTACGCTGCCGAAGCTCAGCCTCACCCTGATCCAGCCGCTCGGTAACTCCAGCGACGGCCTCGGTAGTCCGTTGCTGCGCTTCCTGAATCTTCTCCTGGATGCGGGTTGTCAGTTGCTGATACGTATCTTCGAACCGATCCTTGAGCTCTTGATCTACTCGAGCGGCAGTCTGAGTAATCTGCTCGTGGGCTTCAGCGCTCCGCTCTTCCAGTGCCCGTCGCAGCTCCGCCTCCTGTGCCTCGGTCTCTCCGTGAAGTCGTTCGTATTCCGAGCGCACTGCTGAAACAGACTCTTCCAACTCACCGCGAATAGCCTCAGTGTTCTGCTGGATGAGCTCCGAGAGCTCCTTGGCCCGCTCTTTCATGTTCGTTTCGATGTGCTCACGCAATCGGGCCAATCCTTTGGTCGAAAGCTTCTGTCCCTGTTCCGCCAGAGCATTCAGGCGCGACTCATACTCCGCGCTCATCTCTTGGAGACGGCCGGATATCGACGACACCGTCTCCTCTGCTTGCGCCTTCACCGTCTCCAGCGCTTGGTCCGTGCGATTGGACACGGACTCGATTGCCTGATCGACCCGCTCAGTAATGGACTGGGCCGCACGGTTGGTCTCGCTCGTCACCGTCTGCACCGCCTGTTGGGCGGACTCCTCGGCATGTTGTGCAGCCTGCGCCGCAGCAGCCTGCGAGCGCTGCTCTGCCTGCTCGGCGGCAGCCTGCGAGCGCTGCTCTGCCTGCTCACCGGCGGCCTGCGAGCGTTCAATGGCTTGCTTCTTGGACTCTTCCGTCTGTTGGATGGCCTCTTCGGCGGCAGCCTGCGAGCGCTGCTCTGCCTGCTCACCGGCGGCCTGCGAACGCTCAATGGCTTGACCGGCCGCTTCCTCCGCTTGGCGCACCGCCTGCTCCGCCGAATCTTCCGCTCGGCTGCAGGCAGATTGCAGCTCCTCGGTGTGGTTCTTCACGTCCTCGGCGGCTTGTGCCGCCGCGTCCTTGAGATCCGCAATCTCCGAACGCACCTCCCCGAGGAACTCGGAACGGACCTCCTCTAAGCGCTCCGAGTTTGCCCGCTCGAACCGCTCCACTAGACCGTCCAGACCGTTCTCCAGCTCCTGCAGCTTCTGCTGACTGGTCTTGATGCGCTTACCAACCCCGTCGACGTATTCCGACTCTTCTCGGATTCGCTTCATGTTTTCCTGCGCACGTTGAGTAAGCTCATCAAGACGGCTGATCGATTGGTCGTACTCCGCGATCCGAGCCCCGATGCGCTCAACTTGCTCGGCGCGCTCATCGAGCTGCCCGCGAGTGTCCTCGAGGCGCTTCAGCAACTCGCGGGAAGCTTTTTGGTTGACCTCGACTTCGATCGCGATATCCCGGAGCGACGAAGCGCGCTCCTCCACCACGTCGTCCAGCTCCGCTTCAACCTTGTCCGCGAAACGCTTCACCTTTTCCAGAGATCGGTTGTGCCGGTCTACGTGCCGGTAGGCGGCCAGGATTAGCAGCACGACCCCTACGACAATGAGGTCAGTGGTAGTAAACGGCATATTTCCCCTCCCAGTACGGGCTTTCCCGTCTATACATATATCACGAATCGAGCAATTGGTTAAGGGAAAACGCTTGTCAACTCAGGGCAAACGCAGTTGGACAACGCGCCCGGAAGCGCGGCGACGAGTGTCCAGCCTTGGAGGCCTGCATGGAGCCTGGGGTGGTGTAGTGAAGGGGGCGAGCAGTTGCTTGACCGGGTTTCCGCCGCGGCCGGCGAGCCGTACTGGTTCAACTGCGTTTGCCCTGTTTGTGAACTGTCAGTCGTACCCAGCGGCCGTCTTGTCAGAAGCCACACGTGGCTTCAGCCACCCGAGAAGCGTATCGTAATCGCGGAAAGTCAGGTCGGGAACCACATTACGGTACTTCGGTGCGCTCCGCTCTACCAGATGCGCTGTCGGCATGCCGGCCGACGTCGCCCCTACCACATCGTACTCGTAGCTGTTTCCGACGTACAACGTCCGTTCCGGTTTGGATCCCAGACAGTTCAGAAGGGCGATGAAGGGCTCCGGGTTCGGCTTGAGAAACCCGACCTCTTCAGCTTCCACTCGACAGTCGAACACGGCCGAAAGACGGTATTTCTCCAACTTCCCGGACAAGGGGAAATCCGAGAGAATCCCCACTCTCAGTCCCCAACCTCGAAGTATTTCGAGCGTCTCCCGCATCCCCGCGTACAACGGCACCCGGTCCAGCGTAGCTTCCCATTCTCCGTATACTACCCGCTTGAGTCGAGCGCTTGCATCTTCCTCCCTCAGCCCCAGATCTTCCGCTACGAGCCGTGCTTGCGCTCGATAAACATCGTCGACCGCTCCCATCGTACGGATCTTCCGCCGCGCCTTCCGGAAGCTCCACATTAGCCGGGCGTGCTTCACCCCAAACCAGAAGCTGCGGCGCATCATGGCGCTATTCGGATACAGTGTCCCGTCGAAGTCGAATCCAACTGCCTCAATCGGTCTCGTGTTCTCTTGCTGTCCTTGGATATGATCTCTCCCCTAACGAATGCACAGGCTTCCGACACCATGACTCTCAGGCCCCCCGGCACGCCGAACATCCCCTTACTTCGTTAACTTCTCTGCCGACTCACGCTACTCAACTGCAATAGAAAGCGCAAGACACCCCGTAGTAAGCCGAATCCACAGGAATATTCGGAAGCTGCCGCTCAAGACGACGCCTGCACAACAATCGTGCCCCGGGCGGTAATCGGATCCGCTCCCGGAGCGGGGCTGAATCGCCAGCCGTGAATGGCTTCCACCAGCCTGCGCCGCACCGTGGCGCTTGGTTGAGGAGAAAATGCAACGCTTCCGGGACGCACCTGTCCTTCCGCGTTTACCTGAAAGCTCAGCGAGAACTCGCTCCACGGGGGTGGCCCCTGCGGGCCGAAGTCTTCTCGCCTCAGCTCAGGCAGCTCCAACGCACCTAAAATCCTTCGCTCACCGTCACCTTCCCAGATGATGTCATCGCGAAACGGCGTATCGCGGTCCCCGGCTTCCTCATCGCGATCTACTCCGTTCCGATCAGCGGGCTCCTCACGCTCGCGGCCGGTCACGTCGAGCTCTGCTGTGTCCTCGAGCCTCTCCCTGCGCTCGTGCAGTCGGGCCAACCGCTCCTGCACCGCAGCGATCTCAGGATCCGCCTCCGTCTCCGGTTCCGCGCTCTCGTCCCCAATATCCGCTTGCAGCGCAACGAGCTCCTCCTCCGTCAGTCTGATGAACTCGTCGAGCTCCTCCTGTTGCTGTTCGAGCTGCTCGCGTTCTGCCTCGGTCATGGCCGGAAGCGCATCCTCTGGAGGATCCTCGGCCGGGTCGAGCCGCTCTGTCTCCGTCTGCCGATCACTGCGCGCAAGCTGATCGGCGAAGTCCCGCGTGTCAAACCCGCGGGGAGCGGCGATCTCCGCAGCTTCTTCCTCCGGCGCCTCGGGTTCGGGGGACTCTGCCGGTTCCGGGGTCGGCTCACTGGCGTCCTCCGGCTCCGTTTCCGTGGCGGGAGGCTCTTCGGCAGGCGCGTCCCGTTCTTCAGGAGCGTCCGGCTCGAAAGCCGGAGAATCGCTCTCGGCTGCGTCCTCGACCACAGGAGCCGGATCGTCCGAGTCTTCGGGATCATCGCGCGCTACGGCTTCCCGCTCCGGTTCGTCCGGTTCGTCCGGCTCCGTCTCAGGGGCGGGACCTTCCAATTCCGGGTCGAGCTCCGGAGCCGGCTCCGGGTCTGCCTCGTCATCTTCTAGGTCTACATCGTCCGAATCCGGAGGTTCTACCTCTCGATCCTGTGCTTCCACGAAATCCGCCAGCTCCACATACATCGGTGGCGAAAGCTCCGATCTCGTGCTCCAATTCACGAAGCTGAACACCACACCGATAACCAGGTGCAGAGCCAGTGCCACAGCAAGCGAGATCATAAAACGCACGCGATCGTCCCGGTTCATCTAGTCCTCCAGCGGCTCCCGCGTACGAAGACTGGCTCCCCGAAAGCCGTTCCGGCGTAGTGCGTCCAACACTCCGACCATGGCGTCATACCGCACGTTCCGGTCTCCCTCCACCACGATTCTCCGCTGCTGCTCGCCTTCTTCTGCCGCAGCGATTGCCGCAAGCTCCTCGTTGAGCTGTTGCATATCGTACCGCTCATCGTTGAGGTAGACCTCATCGTCGCCCGCAACAGTAATGACGAGTTGCGTCATGGCCACCTGTTCCGCCGCCCCGCTCTCCGGCAGATCTAAGCTAATGGCCGGCGTCATTACGAACGTGCTGGACACCATGAAGAAGATGACCAACTGGAACACCACGTCGATCATCGGAATGAGATCCGGGGTCGCGTTGGCTTTCAGTCGGCGTCGGAATCTCATACCTCTTCAGGTCCTTTCAGGAGCATCACCAGCTCCGTGACGCGATTCTCCAGCCTGATAATCGAGTGGTTCACCTTACTTACAAGGTAATTGTAGAAGATCACTGCGGGAATCGACACGGTGATACCAGCAGCCGTGGTCAAGAGTGCCTCGCTGATCCCTCCGGCCAAGACCGCAGGATCCCCGGTACCGAACTCGCCCAGAACACCGAACGCTTCAATATTGCCGGTAACGGTCCCCAGCAAACCGAGAAGCGGCGTGATATGCGCGATCGTCCCCAGGAACGAAAGATGGCGTTCCATGCTGGGCACTTCCATACTTGCGGCATCAGTGACCGTCGCCTTGATCGTCTGCTCGGGATAGTCGCGATGCTCGATTCCCACCTTCATCAGATTCGTAATCGGTGCCGGATTCGACTCGCAAATCGAAAGCGCCTCCTCGTAGTGGCGCTTCTCCAGCGTGCTCTTCAGTCTACGCAGAACCTGTTCTTCGTCCGTACGGATCTTCCGAAAGTACAGCAACCGCTCGATGATGATTCCGGCAGCCACGATGCTCAAAGCGAAGATGAGCACCAGAATGGGGCCACCTTGTCCCACTAGTTCAAACATAGGATATCCTACCCTCTTCCATCAGGTTTTCTTCCACAAGCTCTTGCTTCAATGTGCTCCGCGCGGCTGGTCCCAGTCGTGCCCGCAGTACCGCCGGAACCGCCGCTACATGGGGGACTACCGCCACGCACAACCCGGTACGCTACAGCGATAGATGCGCCGAGAAGGTCGCGCGAAGCCCAGGCTCCACAAACGGAAATGCCGAGTCCGGCTGAGCGCCGTAGCGCGCACGTCCATGCTCCAGCGCGGGCGCCAGAAGGTCCTCCAGGTCAACGCGCAACTCCACGCCCTCGGCAAGCCGGCCATACGCTCCGAGATGCATACGAGGCAGTACCGGCTCCTCGAAAACCGGGAAATCCGCCTGTAGACTTCCGCCTATCCGGTCATCCAGCAGGCCCGCCTCCAGTTCGGTGAACACTCGATGCGCCGGGTCGATGCTCCGCCGCTCAATCAGCCTGGCATCCCATCCTGTCACCGCCCGAACGTAGGGGACCGGATTCCATGCTACCTCCAATCGGGGCGCAAGCGTGGTCAGCTCGCGCGTGAAAAGCGGGTGTTTTCCCGATTCTTCTCCAAAGCCTTCAACGTCCACCGCATTGCTGGAGTAGAGGAATTCGATTCCTCCGTCCAGCGTCACCTCCGGTGTAACAAGCCAGTTGACGCTCGTCTCCGTGAACCACTTCTCGGAGTCCTCCGGGTACGTTTCGGAGGCTTCCGCCGCCGGCACCTCACGCCAGAGGTCGCGATAACGCGGGGGCTGCAGGCGCATGCCACCGGCCAGCCCAAGCGACAGAACGTCGTCGATTGTCCCGGAAACACCGAGCTCGAACGGCACCGCGATATCCCGGTCCGGTCCCCACCCGATTCCGACCGAGCCGTCCAGGGCAAGGTCGGTACCGATATCTACTTCCGCGAACGTGGTAGCAGATAGTCGATGCCGCCACTCGCCACCCTCCGGCGGCATATCGAGGGCGTAATCGCCGCGCAATCCCGCTCGCCACGTCTCAAACGCCAGCTCACCCGCCAAGCGGGCGTCAAAGCCCAACTCGGTTGCCTCTTCCGGACCTTCCTCCCCGGAGACAAACCGGCGCTCCGCCGAAGCCGCTCCCGTATCCAACCGAATGGTCGCATCGGCGTCCGGCTGCCACTCGACATCTGCTCCGCCATCGATGTGACGCTGATTGACCGAGTAGAAGGGCGCCAACCCCTGGAGCCCGTCTTCCTCTTCGACGAAGCTTCCGTCAAACGCAAGATTCAGCGGTCCCGCTCCGAACTCGAGCGAGCCGCCAATCTCGTCCCTCCGCGAGAAAAAACCGGTACCCGCCGGCTCATCGCCATACCCGTCGATGCTCTCGTGCAGGAAGCGAATGTCGAAGTTGGGATCCGCCCCCAACCGGTAAAGGGCGAGCTCTCCCAGAATGTGGTTTCGAATCCCGATTCCCAACCGGCCGCTCGAGTAGATGGAGACTTCGCCGGTCACCGGCGGCTCCGCTCGCGCCGGATCCCCCGGAAGCTCGAAAACATCGTCCGCAATCAGTAGTTCCTCCGTCTCCGGAAGCGGCATCTCAAGATCCGGCACCGACAGGTCCGCGAAATCCGGCAAAGGTGCCTCGAGCTCCACGGGATCGACGGCCTCCACTTCCAACAGCGCGGAGGGAAGCAGGAGGTCGGTCTCCTCCGGCGCCTCCGGACCGGTCGGCTCCTCCGCCGCGGCAGGCATGCCGCTCAGGACGCCCAGAAGAAAGATGCACCCTGCTATGCCCAAACGTTCCGTAAGCCTTGCCTTCAATTGCATTGACACGAGAAAAACCCCACTCAATCCACGTGGTTTCACCACCGGCTGATTCATAGATCCTGAGCCTCCTCGGCCCACTCCGAATCGGGATACGAGGAAGATAGCTCTTCCACGAGCTCCGCCACGACCGAGTCCTGTCCCCTCCGCTGATGCGCGACCGCTGCCCGATAGAGGCTCTGCGCAGCACGGTCCCGGTCAACCGGGTAGACCTCGGCCGCTTCGAGAAAGGAATCCGCCGCGTCAGCGTACTCACCCAGCTGGAAGTACCACTCGCCCAAGAGGAAATGCGCTTCCGCCGCGCGTTCACGATCCTCAGCAGCCCGCGACGCCGTGTCCTCCAGGAGCGGCACCACCAGGCGACGGTTCACGGCGTCAGCCTGCCGCTCATAGACCACGATACGCGACAGCTCCAAGATAGCTTCACGCCCCTCGGCGGTCTCCGCCTCCCCATGCTCTTCGATATCCACCAGCAGCCGTGATTCGTCCCGCGTAAGGCCGGAGACCCGAAGCACGAGCTCGTCCGCTCTGCGCTGCGCGCCGATTTCCTTAGCCTGCTCCGGATACCGACTTGTCATGTCCGTGTACAACGCGAGGGCGTCGCGAAGCTCATTCCGCTCTTCATGCCGCTCCGCTGCCCGGTGCATTGCGTCGAACCGGAACCCGCTGTCACGGTAGTCGTCGATAATGCGTTGCCACAGGAGGAGTGCCGCTCCACTTTCGCCGAGCTCCTCCGATGCGGCGCCTCCGTAGTAGAGCGCCGCGTCAATGTTCTGGCCGTCAGGGAATCCCTCACGATATTCGCGAAAGGCCTCTGCCGCCCGCTCGTACTCACCAGCTCCATAGAACGCCTCGGCGCGCCGGTACATCGCTGGGTCGGCCAGTGAGCTTTGAGGGTATTCGGCATGGAGCCGGGCAAAACGCTCGCTTGCTGCCTCGAGCTCACCCATCGCTACGAGAATGTCGGCAGCTTCGAACATGGCATCATCCGCATAGGCCGAGTCCGGATAGCGTCCATGGATACGGGTATACTCTTCCGCCGCCGCCTCCGGACGGTCCAGAGCAAAGAGCG
>PWGF01000068.1 GCA_003554375.1 Spirochaetaceae bacterium | reverse complement strand
GGGAGCCGTTCGGAAACGATACGGTCGTGCTCACCGAAGGATCCTTCCTAGAGGAGTGGGAAGACGAGCAAAACGGACACTTCTTCATCGAGTTCGACGGCTACGAGAGAGGTGAAGGCTCGCTTGAGGTAGTGGTGTCCACCGGGAACGCTGACCACAAATTCGTGCCGTCGGAGGATTTCTACGTCTTCTTTCACGACGTTTCGGGAACCGTAGAAGACAAGGAGTTCGAGCTTACGGAGGCCGGGTTCGAGCTCGAAGCCGGCATCGAAGCGGAGATGCCTTCAAGCGTATGGGGCACGATCGAGCTGGACGGAGAGCCGCACGAGCTCGTCGAGTACTTCCGGCCGATCGCCATCGTTGAGTACATCCTGAAGACCGATCAGGCTCTGGCAGGGCTCTTCCTCCACGTTATCGATAAACGGGCCGATTTCGACGACGACCCCGAAGTAACCATCGATGTCCTCGACAAGAGCGACCAGGGAGATCCCCTCTACATAACCGCTGAAGTCGAGCTGGACGATTACCAGCCGGACGAGGCCCCTCCCAGTCTCTCCACGACAGATCCGGTGTGGGTTCACCAAGAACTCGCAACAACTGCCGACGGGGTCGAATTCACTATGGCCGTGAACGGCACCGTGGCGGTGCAGCCATGGATTTTCGACACGGCGGCGATGGCCTTTGCGATGACTTGGGAGGGCGAAGGAGACCTGGAAAGCGTGGAATTGGACGAACTACTTGAAGGAATTCCTTCCGAAGTAGAAGGCTGGGTCGCAATCGACGGAATCTCCAGCGATATGGAACTTCTCCGGGAGGTGTGGATCGTGCTGTCGCAGATGTGGGATGATTGAGAGCCTCCGGGCTTGTAGCAGCGGCTCCGCCAGTCTCTCAGGATGGCCGCGCCTTTGAACCGGATGTGGCCGGCGCGGGCGCCGGCTGCATGAGCAGCCCGCGGCCCGCGCTGCCGCGCTTAGAAGCGGCGGTCGTTCCGAGGCTTTGCCTCGTTGACCTTCAGCTGACGACCGTCGAAATCCTGGCCGTCGAGTGCGCGGCTTGCTGCCTGCGCTTCCTCGTCACTGGCCATCTCGACAAAGCCGAACCCGCGCGAACGCCCGGTGTCACGATCCGTTATGACGTTGACCGACGAGACCTCGCCGTGCTGACTGAAGAGATCGCGGAGGTCATGCTCCTGCGTTTGGAAATTGAGGTTTCCTACGTATAGTTTGTTGCCCATTGAGATTGCTCCTTCTGCTCTAGGCGAACATTCGATATTTCTACGGAAAGTGAACCAGCTTCGTCTGCGGTGTGCACCTGAGAGTGGTTGTACCAGAAGGGAGTCACGTAATCCGAGATGGAAGGAAGATACGACGCGTTGCGGATTCTGTCAAGCGCTTGCGGTCATTTGTTTCTCCAAGTCCCTCCCCCCCCAAGACGCCGCGTGAGTAGCCCGGCAAACGAATTCGCCAGAACCGCGTGGTGTATACGTCTCGGTGACGGTGCGGAAACGGATGCGCGCTACGGGCAGGCCGGTTAGGCTACGGTGGCCCGGTTCTCTTGCCGAGCGCCGCTCCGACGGGCGCCTCGCTACCCGCTTAGCCCTCGTCCTCTTCAGGAGGGTCCGGCGGCGTAGCCCCTGCGTCTACGAGAAGCTCGATAATCTCGCCGGAACGCTCCTCGGCGACCGCCACGTCAATCGGTTTCTCCCCGTCGCGGTTGGTGGGGTTCACGTCCGCGCCTGCGGTGATGAGAAGCTCGATAACCTCAGGCGAGCCGGTTTCGGCGCCAAAGTGTAGGACCGTGTTGCCGTCCCGGTCCCGGTCCCAGATGTCCCCATCCGCCAGCAGGATTCTCCGGAGAACCTCCTGGTCGGATCCGCCTGCGGCGTACATGAGCGGGGTAACGCCCCACTGGTCGGCTGCGTTGGGGTCCGCGCCCGCGGCAAGCAGCTGAAACGCGCTCCGCCGGTACCCTTCCCGAGCAGCAATAGAAAGAGCGGTGAGCCCGCGATCGTCTTCCTTATTCGGATCGAGCCCCGCGTCCAGGAGCAGCTCGACAATGTCCGGATGGGCCACTCCCAGGGTCAAGAGGTTATCTCCCCGCTCAGCCCGTACATCGACCGGCGTACCGGCGTCGAGAACCATGGCAAGCACATCTCGATTCCCGTTCTCAGCCGCGCGGGCGGCGATAGCTCCACCTATCTCCCGGTCGCCCGGAACCCGGGCATCCGCGGCGAGTAACGCCCGCGCAGACGGAGTGATGCCCGAAGAACGGCGTGCGCTGTTCGCCAAGGCAAAGTACAGAGCCGTGGCGCCGTCCGGGGCTTGCGCGTTCACGTTCGCCCCGGCGTCGATGAGCTCGCGAACAACCGGCGCCTCATCCTCTTTGGCGCCGATCATAAGCGGCGTCGTGCCTATAGCATCCTCCGCGTTGGGATCCGCGCCTGCGTTGACGAGAGTGGGGACCATACCGGCACGGCCGGCTCCGGCGGCATAGTGGAGTGCGGTCCGATCGTCGTAGTCCGAGATGGTAACGTCCGCACCGCTGTCCAGCAGCGAAGAGAGCGTGCCCCGGTGCCCGCCCTGGGCGGCAAGCATGAGCGCCGTAGCCCCATCATCGTCGCGCGTATTCACCGCTGCTCCCGCCTCAACAAGCGCCCGCAATATCGCAAGCTCCCCATCGGCGGCAGCATACATGAGCGCGGTACGTCCGCTATCGTCGGCAATATCGACCGCCGCCCCGCGGTCGATGAGATACTCGACACTCTCGCGCTGCCCGTTGTCCGCGGCAATAACGAGAAGCGTCTGACCGTTGCGATGCCGCGCGTCGATATCACCCCCTTCGGCAAGATACTCCTCGATTCCCTCAATATCGCCGCGTCGCGCGGCGCGCACCTCTGCGGCGGCGCATCCGACGACGAGAACAGCGAGCATCCCGAGCCCGACCAAAGGAAGCGCTTTCCTGCTATTAGAACGGATAATCATGGCGAATACCATTGTATCACGACGTAGCTATCCAGCCGAGAACACGGTGATCGTGCGAACGTCACAGCCGACAGAACCGCACCGGTTCGCCCAAAGAGGAAGGCACCAACTAGAACCGGTAGCGGATTCCGATCTGAGGCGCCAAGTCCACGGCCAGCTGGTCGGGAAAGCTCCCCTCGACGCCGCGCCAGACTGCGGCATAGAGCATTTCGAAGGGGATCGAGAAATGCTCAAAGAAAACGAACTCGATGCCGAGTCCCACCCCGACGCTTACGGACGGGATAAACGGTCCGGTACTCCTTTCCGGTCTGTTCTCGGATTCGGGGTCTTCCTCCCAGACCTCCTCGATAATACCGCCGTGGTTGACGCCGCCTACGACGTAGAGCTGTCCCGCCATCCGCTCCGAGAAGTCCGAGGCAACGACGCTTCGCTGCACCTCCACACCGACCGAATAGTCCAAAATGTGCCGAAAGCCAAAACCGGTCTGTCCCGGAGGGCGATAGAGTATGCCACCGGCGATCTGGAGCCCCGTTGGGCCGAACCAACGCTGCCAACTCAGGCCACTGCCGGAGATGGAACCGGTCTGGAACCCAAGCGCATTCGGATTGCGATCACGGTTGAGCGACCCTTCTGCTTCGCGTGCCGACAGAGCGTTTGCGCCAATCACGAGCAGGATCACAACGAACAGAACACCGAGTCGTCTCATAGAACCCTCCTTGTACCAACGGAATTCCGGTAGAGAATCACAGCATCCGCACGCAAATCAATACGGTTCCACGGTGGCGGCGAAAGGCCTCCAAAGCAAGTACCAACCCCGCGCACTAAGCGTCCCCCGCAAGGCGCCCTCCAAGGATAGACACTCTCCGCCGCTCTTCCGGCGCATCGTCTAATTTGAGCTTGCCCTGCTGAGTAAAGTACGCTTTTGCGACACCGGGGACCACTCAATTCACGCCCATTCAAGAATCAAGGTACGCCGATCTCCATCGCCGGTCGCCG
>PWGF01000067.1 GCA_003554375.1 Spirochaetaceae bacterium | reverse complement strand
GGGTGGATCGACCGGGTGGATCGACCGGGTGGCGTGGGGTCACCGTGCGGCGTCCGGTCAGCCCTGGCGCCCCTCGAGACCGGCGGTCACCGGGGCGGCCGGGGCTTCGGCCGCACCTGCGCGGCGGCGGGCAATCTCCTTTGCGGTTGACCCTGCAAGAAGAGCAATGGCAACCGGATACAGAAGCAGGGAGGCAAACCCCAACTGCACTCCCAAGAGGTCGTGAAGGACGCCCACAAGTGAATTCCCAATGCTCGTTACCACGACTGCGGGTAACAACACCCCGCCCATGACCGTTCCCGTGTTCCGTGGGAACTGATGGATGACGATTCCCATGACAGTCGGGTACAGGATGCTGACGAACGCGCCCGAGACCGCAAAGAGCCACGGTACGCCCGGGATGACTAGCCCGGCAAGAACGGCAGCCCCCGCGCCGATTGCCAGCAGCGCAATCGTCCGGGTGTATCCCAGTTTCTCCGAGAGTATCCCCAGCAGGAGCCTCCCGGCGGTAAACGTGCCGTAGAAGCCGGAGAAGTAGTGCGCTGCAGTGGATTCATCCATACCTCGCGTCTCCACGAGATAGTTCACCAACCAACTGGCCAGTCCCATCTCGATTCCGATAATGAGCCCCAGGAGTACCGCCAGCCTTCGTACCAGCCCGTCCCGCAGCGTGCGAACGACGCCGGTTCGCTCTCCTTCCCCCTGCTCCGGCGTTCCGGCAGCCCCAAACCGCATGAGGAGCGTCCAAACGAGGAGGCTTCCGACAAGCACGGCAGGAAAGGCAAACACCTCCTGCCACCCCGCTTCGGTCACGATCAGCGCTCCGGCGTACTGCGCTCCGAGCACCGAGCCCAGCCCGAAAAAGAGATGGAGAATGCTCATGCCGGTCGCCGCCCTCTCGCGGAACAGCCGGGCGCCGAGCGCGTTGAGCCCGATCTCGAAAAGTCCAATGCCCAGGTTGAACACCACGATGAAAAGCACAAACGTGGGATAGCTTCGTACTCCCAATACGAAGAGCTGTGCCACCCCGACCAGACAGAGCCCCGTCGCCAGAAGCGATTTGTTCCCGTACGACTGCACCGCCTGTCCGCCCGAGTAGATCCCGGCCAGAAAGGCCAGGGACCCCAGAAAGAGGGCGACCGCGAGCGCCGTATAGCTCAGCGAGAGGTCAGCCCGTATTGCCGGAATCAGGACGCCGCGGATGTTGTCGAGACCGCCGAAGGCCGCCATCACGAGAAACGCAAGCGCGGCGAGCGGGAGGAAGCGTCTCATGACCGCCGCATCGTATCGGACATAGGATAGCGGCGCAACTGCCGGCGCGAAGCGTGCAGCACGTGAGGCAAAGATTGTTGGGGGAAGTCTCCCCCCCGCTCCAGCCCGCGTGCCCTTCGGGCACCGGGGCGTGCTCTTCGGGCTCCGCTCGCGCTCCGCCCGGCACGCCCCTCGCGGTCTTCCGCTTCCCCCACCATGGGCGAGGCTCCGCCCGCCTGCTCACAGCCGGACCACGCACGCCTGCGTGGTGCCTCACGAGCCGCCCGCCGCGCCAACATTCTGCGCCTCACCCTCAAGCCGGCACGCGCCCGGGCGCCGCCACGGGGGCGCGGCAACGGCGCGGGTGACGCCGGCCGTCCTCGCCGTACGCGCCGGCACCACAGGGGTGGTCCAACGGTTCCGCGGGTGTCACGTCACGCACCGGCGCTGCAGCGTCGGCTCCGGGCGGCTACGTGGCGTTGTCGGTCGGTATGAGCACCGCGCCGCCGAAGGTAAATCCGCCGCCGAAGGCCACCAGCCCGATTCGAGCGTTCCGATCGATGGAGGAGTCCGAGCTGCCGTCGCCCTCCTTGGGGCGGATGATCTCTTCCGGCGTGGTACGGTCCGCGAAGAGATCGTGGAGACAGATCGGGATCGTGCTGGATGAGGTATTCCCCCAGTACCGGATGTTGCTATAAGCCCGCTCCGGGGAAAGCTTCAGTCGCTGGCGAACTGCGTTGATGATGCGCTGGTTGG
The DNA here is from genome assembly GCA_003554375.1 of Spirochaetaceae bacterium. Taxonomy (GTDB): domain Bacteria; phylum Spirochaetota; class Spirochaetia; order DSM-27196; family SKKC01; genus PWGF01. The sequence continues at coordinate 1,976 of PWGF01000067.1, read as the reverse complement.
CTTGATGGGGCACGACCATGTCCAGCTCTTCCGGCTCGATCCCGACTTCCCCACACGCTTCGCGCAGGCTCTTCATCATGCCGCGCACAGCCTCCAGAAAGACCTTCGGCCCGTCCATATGGATCTTGTCGTCCGTTCCGGACGGCACCCGCAAAAGCGATCCGTCTTCTCCTTTCGCGGCGAGGGCCGGCCGCAATACGCGGCAGATCCCGGGGACGCCGCTCTCGGCTCCGGCAATGAGTGTTGCCGTGGCGGCATCTCCGAATATGGGCGCGGTATCCGGGTCCGAGGTATCCAGGTGGCGCGAGAGAGCCTCCGCCGTGACCACCAGGATCCGTGCCTTGGGGCGGGACTGGATGTAGTCATAGGCGCTTTGGAGCGCGTACAGATAGCCCGTGCACGCTGCGTTCACGTCATGCGCCTGCGCGAGCGCATCGTCCCGGCCGCGGGCCAGGCGATGGTGGATCAGCGTGGAGGTTGCCGGAGTGTTCAAGATCGGCGTCTCGGTTGCACAGATAATTGCGTCGAGCTCCCCCGGATCGATTGAGAAGGCTTCCAGAAGCCCGCGCGAGGCCCGCTCCCCAAGATCGACCGGAGTTTCATCCTCGGCCAGCCACGGTCTACGCTCGATGCCGGTTCTGCGAACGATGTCATCCGGCGACCAGTCCGGGCACATCCGGGAGATCTCTTGGTTGTCGACGATACGGCTCCCCGCGGCAACGCGAACGCCGGCAAGGTGCACGGGGACGGAGCCCGCGGCGTAACGGGACGCGGGCTGCGGGTGTGGGCGTGGGCGTGGGCGTGTACCGGCGGCAGCATCCGCTGCTCGGGCGGCAGAGGCATGGCCGTCACCCGGCCCTTCCGAGGTACCGCCCCCTCCCTGGGGTGAGGCCTGCGGCGTCCCCGGCGGCGTTGCCGGCGTCGTCTCCGAGGCCGTCCCCGGGTCCGTCCCCCCGCCGGCAGCGGCATTACCACCGGCTGCATCCGCGACCGGCCGTGACGGCTCCGCGCCGCGTGCTGTCCCAGCCGCGGCTGCGGATGCCCGTGCTGTACCGGCAGGGAATCGGATATGAGGAGTGCCCGGCTCTTCGCGGGTTACCGGCTTTATCGGCGCCTCCTCGCCGTTGTCCGCCGTGCTCAAACGTACCCGGAGGATAGGAGCGCCCACCTTCACCATGTTGCCTTCTTCTTCCAGCGTTTCGGAAACGGTACCGTCCACGGGGGAGCGGAGCTCGATGGCTGCTTTGTCCGCTTCCAGGTCGGCAAGGACGTCCCCGCTTGCAACCGTATCTCCCGGCGCGACGCGCCACTCGACTACGGTTACCGACTCGTCGGAGGGGCTGGATCCGATGGCCTCGACCAGGTATTCACCCTCGGCCGCCTCCGGCGGTTTCTCCCACTCGACAGTTCCGCCGAGAAGCTCCACCGCCGCCTCCAGGGTCGTGCGATAACCGGGAAGAACCTCCAACTGGTTTGAGAAGTTACACGGCACGTAGGTGTCCGGGCGCGTGACACGGCGTACCCTGACCTTTCCGGGCGTCTGCTCCGCGATCTCCGCCGCGACCTCAGCGCCGAACCCGCACGAGCGGTTGTCTTCGTGTACGATGACGAGCTTGCCCGTACGCTCGGCGCTCCGGCGGATCGTGTCGACGTCCCAGGGCGCAATCCAACGCGCGTCGATAACCTCGGGCTCGATCCCCACTTCTTCCAGTGCAGCAGCAGTCTTGGCGCAGTGGCCCATGGTGTTGCCGTAGCCCACGAGCGTTATGTCGGCCCCCCGTCGCGCAATCCGTGCGCGGCCCGGGAGTACGAGCTGCCGCGCTACATCCGGGCTGGTCGAGGCGCTCCGGTCGTTGAGGCAGCTCTTCGGGTAGAAGAAGAGGGTGGGGCGCTCACTCTCGAACGCAGCGTTGAGCATTCCGGCAGCGTCGTATGCCGTCGAGGGCATTACAACATCGACGCCGGGCATATGTGCT
>PWGF01000049.1 GCA_003554375.1 Spirochaetaceae bacterium | reverse complement strand
TATCAACGAGGGACGCGGCGCCGCCCGCGCGGTTGATCGGTTTCTCAGCGGTCGCACGAACCTGCCGTAGCCGCCGCGGCTCAGCCTGCCCTCGCGCAAATCGCGCGGGTGTTGTAGAATTTCCCCAGGTGTACGGACCCGTGTCGCGTTCCTAGAGCATCTGAAACGCGAGTGGAGGCTTCGGTTACGCGGACGGACAGGCGTCGCACACCCTGCCCGGTTGCGAAGGCCTTGGGAGTCGGCGAAGATGAGCCGCAACGAACTGCGGCAAGCGGCAGTGAGCGGCGGCGATTCGTACACGGTGTGGAAATCACGCAGGGTTCAGCGGTACAATCGTTGGTAAGAACGTACAAGCATGGGGGCGCTTATGGCGGCGTACATGGAAAAGCTGGCGGAGCATATTCGAGAACACCTTCGGGGAATAGTCTCGAGTTCTGGGCTTCCGGATACTCGTGAGACGCACGAAGAGGTCGCGCGAGCGTGGCTGGAGAAGAACGACATCTTCGATCAGAAGTGCGCGGACTACGGCATGACGTCTGCTGAGCACTTCGCGGCGGACGACCCGCGTCCGGCGCTCGTCATGACGTATTCCGGTTCACTTCTGGCGCTCGGTCCTCGGAAGACAGGCGGCGGAGGGTCGGGTAGCCAGGACCCGGCGGCCGCCCAGTCGGGAAGGTCAGACGGAACCGGAGCCGAGCCGGCGACCGGCGACTCGCCTGATGCTTCGGATCAGGGCGAAGGAGCCCGGAACGAGGAGGACGCAGGGGCCGCGGAGCAAGGGGCCGGATCGGAGTCGGGTGCCGGTGCGGGGCCGGGCTCAGGCCCGGAGCGATTCGCTGCGTATTCCAGCATCGGGCTTCGCCAGGATGTGCCGACCTCCGCTTCGCAGAGCTCCTCATGGCTCGACGGGGAGGTCCGTGTGGATGAGCCGGCGGTCTTTCGCCGAGGGCCGGTTGAGCGCACATCGCCGGTCTACCGCATCGCGGTACCGATCGAGCAGCTGCCGGCAGGTGAGGCGGAACGGCGGCTTCTGGAGGCTACCACGACGATTGCCGAGCAGTTCACCGAAGTGAATAAGACGATCGTGACAGGCTAATGGCCAAGACGCCGGAGACAATCGGGAAATATCGCGTCCTCGAGCAGATCGCAACCGGAGGGATGGGGGCGGTGTATACCGCCGAGCATCCTACCCTCGACCGGAAGGTTATCATCAAGAAGCTGACCTTGCGCGGTGACTCGGCGGTGCGGGAGCGCTTCCGCCGGGAAGCGCGGATCATGATGGACTTCCGCAACGAGTACATCGGCGCAGTGTACGACCATTTCCGCGAGGGATCCTACTACCACATCGTCTTGGAGTATGTGGATGGCCCCTCGCTGGAGCAGCTGATAGAACGGGACCGGTATCTGCCGGAGGAGATTGCCCTCCGGATCTTTCGCGACTGCTGTCTGGCGCTGGAGTATGCTCACCGGCGAAGGGTGGTACATCGCGACATCAAGCCGTCAAATATCCTGATCTCGCAGAGCGGTCAGGTGAAGCTCGTCGACTTCGGGGTGGCCACTGTCTACGGCGAAGGCGACAGCAACCTGACCCGGGAGGGGATGACGCTCGGTACGCCGAGCTACATGGCTCCCGAGCAGTTCCACAATACCCGAAACGTGGATTATCGCGCCGACGTATACGCGCTCGGGGTGACGCTCTACGAGGCGGTAACCGGAAAACGGCCGTTTGCCGGCGGTATGAGCGCTGAGGCTATCCAGCGAGTCCAGCGCGGCCGCTACCCGCGCCCGCGGAAGCTCAACCCGCGGGTCAGCCGGGTCACCGCACGGCTCATTCGCCGGACCATGCGGAAGGATCCGCGTCGTCGGGAGGCTAACCTTGGGCGGCTCCTCCGCCGAGTGGAACGGCGGCTGTTGCGGATCGGCGCGGGCAGGCACGAGCAACGCTTGGCCGACTTCGTTGCCGGCGTCTGGCAACCCACTCGGCGGCGCTCCTTCGTTGCCCGCGCCGCCGCGCCGGTAGGAATCGGGGCGTTGGTTCTGGTGCTCGGTGCAGCTGCGGTGGCTTGGCAAACGCAAGCGTACCGAGGGCTGTTGTTTCCGCGCGAGTATGGGGCGCTGGAGATCGCTGTTCGAGTCCCGCGTGCCGGCCCGCCGCTCGAGGATATGGTGATCTACGCATCGATCTACAACGAGGAAGGGGAGGAGGTGTCCCGGCTGGCCGGCGGCAGCCCGGTAGCGGGCGACAGCCTTGCGCGGTTGGTTCGGCCGCACGGATACCTGTTTCGAAAGGAGGGGACTCGGCTGCACCATCAGCTGAGCTCCTCCCGGCTCTTTCTTCCTACCGGGGAGTATTGGATCGATGTGGCAGTGGGTGACCAGCTGTATCGCAGAAGTGTGCAGCTTGAGCCTCGCGCCGCTCAGCGGCAGGTGCCGGCTACTCGAGACAGTCGGGCCGCGGTCGTGGTTGCGCGAGGTTGGGAACCGGCGGAGCTTGAGGTGGATATCCTTGTTCGTGACGCGGAGCAGGGAGATCGGATCCGCGGCGCGGAGATAGCGTACCAGCTTGACGGAACGTGGGAGAGTTGGGAGGAGGTGAAAGAGATTCGATCCGGGGAGTTGCACCAATTTCGGATCAGTGCTCCCGGGTACCGGTCCCAAACTGTTGATGTAGAGGTGCCGGTGCATAGGCGGCGCCTGGTTCTGGAGGTGGAGCTTACCGCGGCGGATAGTCGTTAGCTACTGAGTGGAGGGCGATGCCGGCCGGCAACAGGCGGAGGCCGTGCGTATAGCTCGCCGATATGCTTGGCGGTAGACTGCCGGGAGTAGCGGGCGCGAGATCGCCCGGCGCTCCCCGGCGTCGTCGTATGGACAGAACAGGAAGCCGGAGGAGCTCAACTATGTCGCTTTTCGTTCGGAGAATCGTACTCGCAGGACTGGGGATGGTAGCCGGTGCATTGGCGTGGCCCATATCGGAGCTCTTACTGGCTGCGCAAGGGGGATTCCCTTCGTTGCTCCTCTTTACGATGGCCTCCGGTGGGGGAATCGGTCTCGTATTCGGTGCAGTGTTCGGCTCGGCGCCGGGAATATTTCTCGGGCGAGTTCGGCGGACGTTCGTCGGAATCGGCTGGGGCTCGCTTATCGGCCTTGCGGGAGGGGCGTTGGGTTTTCTTGCGGGCCAGGGACTCTTGCTGGCCGTTGGAGAGACGTTGGCTGCGCCGGCACGTGGTGGCTACGGGACCGCTCTGCCGGTCGCCCGGAGCGTGGGATGGGCCCTCCTCGGCGGGTTTGTCGGAGCGGCGGACGGTATCCGCGCGCGCTCGGGGCTCCGTGTCCGGGTAGGGGTGCTTGGAGGATTGCTGGGAGGGATCCTGGGCGGCCTTGCGGTTGAGTACGGGCGGGTTTTCCTTCCGGCGGAACCGTACGGCCGGCTCGGGGCGTTCGTTCTCCTGGGGCTGGCGATTTCCGCCTTCTTCGTGATGATTGAGCGGCGGCTGTCGTTGGGCAAGCTGCGCTTACTCAACGGTCGGTTCAAGGGAAAGGAGTTCATCCTCAATCAACGCCGTCTGTCTATCGGATCGACCGACGCATGCGACATCACGGTGGCCGGCTACGCTCGCGTGTACCCGCGCCACTTCTCTCTGTTCGAGAAGGAAGGTGAGGTTTACATTCTGGTCGAGGGAGGAACGGTTCGTTTGAATGACGAACCGATCACGGCTTCGAGTCGGCCGGAGGCGCGTGAAGCTTCGGAAGCCGAAGACAGAGGCAACAAAGGGGGAGGAGCCGCCGGCGGGGCTGGTTCATCCGCCGAAACCGGCGGCCGCGGGCCGAGTTCCACGAAAGAGGAGATCGGCGCAGTGGGAGGGCCGCTCAAGTTCGAGGACGTTATCTCCGCCGGCTCGGCCAAGTTCTTGTACATGGCGGAGTAGGCAGTGGACGCCCGGCGCGCTCTCAGTTACCGCGGGGTGCCGGGCAGCAATACCGGCG
>PWGF01000097.1 GCA_003554375.1 Spirochaetaceae bacterium | reverse complement strand
TCTTGTGCGGTATGCTCCTGCGTGCATGAATCCGGCACGTTTGAGTCGATTCGTAACGGCCAGCCTCCTCCTCGCTCTTATCGTCGTCGGAGCGTACATCTCGGCAGACATCTCTCAGTTTAGCGTGCCGATCACTCTAAGCAGCCTGTTCGTGATCCTTGCAGCACTCTTTCTGCCACCAGTTTGGACCGCGGGTGTCATTGCCCTCTATCTTATACTGGGAGCCGTCGGGTTGCCCGTATTCGCCGGCGGAGCGACGGGGATTGAGGTGCTGTTTGGTCCGATCGGGGGGCGCTTCGCCGGATATCTCCCAGGCGCTGTGGCAGCGTCGCTCCTCTCCGGCCAAACTCTGCGCCGCGGCGATCCGAAGCGCTATCAAGGCCCGCCTACGGAGCCCAGGCGCGACCACGGCTGGAAACGTGATGCTCTGGCCGGCGCAGCGTTTATCCTCATAGGCTGGAGCACGGCAGTAACATGGTTTGCCTATTTCACCGGCACGGCGCCGTGGAGTACCGAAGCAACCGAGTTGATTCTCCCCCTCGGGGCCGACGTTGCAAAGGTCGTGGGAGCAATCTTGGTGGCGAGGCAGTTCCGGCCGCATCCGGAGGTTGAGCATTCCCGGGTCGATCAGGACGAAGAAACGGACAAAGGGCAGAACGACGACACGCTCGCGTCCCCAACCGGAGCGTCGACTCCGGCACCCTCCGGATCACCGGAGTCTGCCTGACGCACCTGGCATGGGGACTACTTGCTTTAGCGGCTTTTCGCCGCCGCCGTGGAACCGTACTGGTCCAACGGCGTCTGCCCTGGATTGACCCCCGGGGCCTTTTGGCTCCACTGACTCTGTGCTATAGTCGCTCGCGTGCTCAACGACGTCCGGGAAACAGGAGTCAGAGCTCGAAAAGAATGCGAGCTACTTGCCACGACGGCGTGCAGACGATGGCATGCCTCCGGCCATGCGCGCTAACCACGGAACAGCAATCAAAAGGAGTTCGTGCCAATGACGTTTGATTTCCAGACCTCGGTGTTCGAAAAGGAGCAGATCAACCTGGCGGGCACCACGGAATACATCGTACGGGGTGGACGACATCTGTTCGACCGCCTGGAGAAAGCATTTTCAGGGATTAAGCAGATCGGTGTCATCGGCTGGGGGAGTCAAGGGCCCGCACAAGCGCAGAACCTGCGCGACAGCTTAGAGCACACCGGAATCAAGGTCTCGATCGGGCTCCGAAGCGGCTCGGCATCGTGGAGCAAAGCCCAGGAGGCCGGTTTCTCCGAGCATGACGGTACGCTCGGGCCCATGCAGCAGGTTATCGAACAAAGCGATCTCGTTCTTCTTCTGATATCCGACGCTGCTCAGGTCAATCACTATCAGGAGGTCTTCGACGCGATGAAGCCGGGCGCAACGCTCGGGCTTAGTCACGGCTTTCTGGTGGGATACCTGAAGGAGCGCGGAGAGTGGTTTCCGGACTCGATCAATGTTGTCGGCGTATGCCCTAAGGGTATGGGACCTTCGGTCCGGCGGCTCTATCTCCAGGGGAAAGAGATCGGCGGCGCGGGGATCAATACAAGTTTCGCCGTAGAGCAGGACATCGATGGACGTGCGACGGACATTGCCCTTGGTTGGTCTATCGCGCTTGGAGCACCGTTTACGTTCATGACCAGCCTGGAGATGGAGTACCGTTCGGATATCTTCGGCGAGCGAGGCATCCTGCTCGGCGCCGTTCACGGTATCGTAGAAAGCCTATATCGTCGCTTTGTCGCCAACGGGTCTCAGAAAGCGGATGCCTTCAGAGACAGCGCTGAAAGCATCACCGGGCCTATCTCGGAGACGATCAGCCACCGCGGAATCAAAGCGCTCTACGAAGAGCTCGACGACCAAGGGAAACGCCGGTTCGAACAGGCATACAGCGCGGCTTATGATCCGGCTATGGAGCTCCTTCACGAGGTGTACGAGGAAGTCGCATACGGCAACGAAATCAGGTCGGTTGTTCTGGCCGGCCGGCGCCTGGAGCGGTTTCCGATGCCCAAGGTAGACGCCACCGATATGTGGCAGGTCGGCAAGGACGTCCGCGCACGCCGAGAGGACATGCCGGCAGCAGTGCATCCGGTCACCGCGGGGATCTACGTCGCCACGATGATGGCTCAGATCGACGTGCTCTGCGAGCACGGCCACGCATACAGTGAAATCGTCAACGAGTCGGTCATCGAGGCTGTGGACAGCCTCAACCCGTTCATGCATGCGCGGGGGGTGGCTTACATGGTCGACAACTGCTCGACGACCGCTCGCCTTGGCGCGCGGAAGTGGGCGCCGCGCTTCGACTACCAGCTGTGCCAGGCCGCCTATCCGGTGTTGGACGGCGTGTTTTCAGGCGCCGGCGCGTCGGCATCCGGACACGCTTCGTCCGCCAGCTCCGATACGACGCCGTTCCAATCCTTTTTGAACCATCCGGTTCACGACGCAGTGTCCGTCCTTGCTGAGCTCCGTCCCTCGGTGGACATCAGCGTCGACTAACGACCGAATCGACAGAGGGAGACGGCGCCGCCGACTCCCCTCTGTTCGCCTCTCCTTCGCGCCCTGCTTCCGGGTCGTTCCCAGCTTCCGGTCGGCGCGCCGGCCCGAGACGCCTTCGGGCTGCGCCCGCGAGACGCCTTCGGGCTGCGCCCGCTGCTTGCTTCCGTCGAAAACTCGAGTATCAGACCTCAGGCAGGTGCTGCAGGGCGTCGGCTACTTCCGCCTCGGAGTACTCGTAGGCCGACAGCTTCCCGGCGTGGTAATCCATATACGCCTGCACGTCGAAATGTCCGTGCCCCGAGAGGTTGAACACAATGGTTCGACCCTTTCCCTCGTCCTTACAGCGCATGGCTTCTCGACGCGCGGCCGCGATAGCGTGGTTGGTCTCCGGTGCGGGCAGAATTCCCTCTGCCTGCGCGAACTCCACGCCCGACGAAAAGGTCTCGATCTGATCGACGGCCAGCGCTTCGATTCCGCCGAGGTCGAGCGCATGGCTGACAAGTGGCCCCATACCGTGATACCGCAGGCCCCCGGCGTGGAAACCGCTCGGGACAAAGCCGCTTCCAAGCGTGTACATCTGGATCAAAGGGGTCAAGTGCGCCGAATCGCCGAAATCGTAGGCGTACTTGCCCTTGGTCAGAGTCGGGCAGGCCGACGGCTCCACGGCAACGATCCGGGGCCCCGAACCGTCACGGAACTTCCGCCCTAGAAACGGGAAGCTGAGCCCGGCGAAATTCGATCCGCCTCCGACGCATCCGATCAAGACGTCCGGCTCGGCGTCCGCCAGCTCCAGCTGTTTCGCTGTCTCCTGTCCGATCACCGTCTGGTGAAGCATTACGTGGTTCAACACGCTCCCAAGGGCATACTTGGTCCCCCCGTTGCGAGCCGCAAGCTCGACCGCCTCCGAGATCGCAATGCCCAACGATCCGGTGGAATCGGGATGCTCGGCCAACACGGCGCGTCCGGCCTCCGTTTCCGAGCTAGGACTGGGCGTTACCGAGGCTCCGTATGTCTCCATTAGCCCGCGACGGTACGGCTTCTGGTTGAAACTGATGCGCACCATGTAGACAGCAAGGTTCAATCCTAAAAACGAACACGCCATAGCCAAGGCGGATCCCCATTGCCCGGCCCCGGTTTCAGTCGTAATACGCTTGACCCCTGCCTCACGGTTGGCAAACGCCTGGGCGACTGCCGTGTTTGCCTTGTGTGAGCCGACCGGGCTTGCCCCCTCGTACTTGTAGTAGATCTGTGCGGGGGTACCTATCTCCTTCTCCCACCGGCGAGCCCGATAGAGCGGAGTGGGGCGCCACTGTCGATAGATCTCCCGCACCTCGTTCGGGATAGGGATATCTCGTTCTGTTGCCACTTCCTGCTCGATGAGAGCGCGAGGGAACAACGGCTCCAGGTCCGCCGGCCCGATAGGCTGCTTCGTTTGGGGGGGTAGAACCGGGGGCAGCGGCTCCGGGAGATCC
>PWGF01000379.1 GCA_003554375.1 Spirochaetaceae bacterium | reverse complement strand
GGCCGGGCTGCCGACCGGCGCGGGCGCGGCGGCGGAGGGCTGCTCTCCGCGCTTCGTGCTATTCGGGGGCCCGCGGGAATGGGGCTGTTCCTGGCGTTTGCCGTGTACTTCGGAAAGTCGAACTTCTCGGGGATCTTCGGTCTCTATGCGATGGAACGCTTTGGCTACGAAACGGCGGAGGTTGGATCGCTCCTTATGATGATGGGGCTTGTGTACGCGCTTGCGCAGGGAGTGTTGGTTGGGCCGGCGACCGAGCGGCTTGGGGAGAACCGCGTCATCCGCATTTGTCTTGCGGGGAGTGTGGTGGGGTTTGTGCTCCTGCTTGTAGCGGGGAGCTACGTCTTCCTTGCCGTGGCGATCTGTATCCTAATCGGCTCGAACGCCGGGCTCAAGCCGGCTACGCTTGCCCATATCACGAGGCAGTCATCCGGGGAGCACGGGACCGCCATGGGCTACGCGGACGTCTTTATGAGTCTGGGGCGGGTTGCCGGTCCGCTGTGGGCGGGGTTGGTCTTCGATCTCTCCATCGGGCTCCCGTTCGTGAGCGGGGCGGCGTTCTTTGCGCTGGTCCTGGTCGTGACTGCTGTGGGGATGGGGAAATCGCGCGTGGGCGGCACTCGGGGGAAGGAAGCGGCGGCCGGGGACGACGCGGGCGCGGCCGGTGCTGCGTAGTGGGCGGTGAGTTCCTGTACCTTCGTGTTCTGCATTTTAGTCGGATTCGCCCATCGTCCGGATGGTGCTCTGTAGCTGCTTGTCGAACGTCGCGACTTCCACTCCTTGGGCCGCGTACCCGACGAGCAAACAGTCGACGAAGTCCAAATCCGATGTTTGGAAGTGATCGATCGCCGTGAGAAGTACCTTACGATCGGTCGTCCTGACCGTTCGATAAGCAAGGAGCCGTTGAAGCGCCGAAACGATGTCCTTCTTCCCGATGTCGTATACCCCGGAGAGTACGTAGACGACCTCCGCTACGACCTCATGGGGGATCAGCACAGTATCGTTCTCAATGATCCGTGCCGCCTCATGACTCTGCTCGGGAATATCGTCGAGCAGATAGCGGAGTACGACATTCGCGTCGATCGCGGTCACCGATCGCCACCTTCCTTGTGCGACTCAGCCACGGTACGTGGCCACGCTTCTTGCTCGTGCTCGATCAGAGAGGGGTCGGCATAGCGGGACAGTGTGCCGCGTGCGCTCGGTACGGGCCTGAGGACGACCCGTTCTCCCTCTACGACAAACTCCACGTGCCGTGATCCCAGAAGATCGCGGATCTCACGAGGAATCGTGATCTGGCCCTTCTCCGTCATCTTGGCTCGCCTTACCGTTTCACGTCGCATACCTGAATGATATCGCCTACAAGGTTCCGGGACAAGGCATAAGATGACACAATGCGTAATCGTGTTCATTACGTTCCCCGCGCTCAGGCGCACGTGCCCCATGACGACGGGACCGCAGAAGCGGCAGAATGCGTGCATCAACGTGCTCTGGAAGCCGCCGCGCTCGGTGGCGGAGAGCGTAAGGCGGCTCTTTAACGACCTCGTTATTACCACGCTCGAGGAGCTTTTCACCGTGCGCCACCTTGCCTCGCACTACCCGGAGGGACTCGGGTGGGCACGGGAGATCCGGCAGCCGGCCTTGGAGGGCGGTTATGCTTGTCGGTGCGGCCCTGAAGCGTGAAGGACGGGAGGGGCGCCCGCTGGGACGTCCGGCTCCGGGGGTACGTCGCGAGGTCGGGAAGTAAGGAAGCGGAGAGCCTCGCAGTCGGTGTGCTCCGTTTACGGCCGGACGGCCCGGCGCGGCGGTCCCGGTGCGCGCCGCGGTGCGCGGGGGCGGCAACGCCCGGTGGGAGAACGGGCACGGTCGGCCGGGAGGGTTCGGCGCGCGACGGGACGGAACCCCCGGACGGCCTGACCCCGGGGCAAGCCGCGGGGGACGGAGGAGCCACGGTGCGCGCGTGGCGGTGGACAGGGACCGGGGAGGTGCGGCTTGGACCGGGGGCACGCCCAGATTTGGAAGGGGAATCTGGGGAGGTATCACGCGCGGCCAACAACAATCTCTGCCTCACGGGCTATCGTGTAGGGAGGATTGGTCACCCATCGAATCACACGCGTGCCGGGCTCGCCCCGGTCAATGCTCCAGAACGTGCTTTGCGTCCTCGCTCAGCTCCTCTTTGGTGGCCAGGGTCCGCAGGACTTTCTTCTCGTCGTAGCGCAGGAAGAGGGCAAAACCGACCGCAAGGGCGACCACGGCGACAACGGCAGTGAATCGCACACCGGAAGTAGTTGCCCCCACCACGTCGAGCTCCTGCGCCTGGGCTTGCGCCTCAGTGAGGACCTCGGCGCGGCCGATTGTCAGAGTCGATACGATAGGAAAGACGAAGAGCGTCAGCGACTGACCGAGTTTGCTCATCAGTGTTCGGGCTCCGAAGAAGATGGCGGCTTTGAAGTTGCCGTTCTGGATTCCGTCCGCTTCGGCAATGTCCGCGATAATGGCGTTCGGCAGAATCCCGAAGACGGCGATCGGGAATGCTGCAAAGATCATGAGGCCGAATCCCTGTACCACAGGAGGGATAGGGCCGAAACCCCAAACCGACATGAGCGCGCCGGTGAGAATGAACAGTACAAAGGCGATAGAAAGCAGTTTCTTCTTTCCGATCTTCTTGGCGACAATGCCGATGGGAACGTAGAACACAAAGCTGGTCACGAACATAACGGTCATGAGCAAGGTGGCCATCTCCTTGTCCAGACCGAGAAGCATAATGACATAGAAGCTGATGCCGGTCTGTACGAACGTCATTGCCAGCCAGTACGATAAGTCCGATAGGGCAAAGAGCCGGAAGTTGCGGTTCCGCAGTGCCTGAAGCAAGGCTTGAAAGGGGCCTTCCTCGGACACATGGTGCTCGCAGTGCTTTCTCTCATCGATGAAAACAACCGGCAGCACCATGAGAACGAGCGCTACTATTGCAAACAGCCCAAGGGTGAGCTGCAAGGCGACAACGGATATTTCCGGGGTAACGGCTTCCGATCCAGCTATAGCGGATTCGAGAATGCCCTGGAACATGTAGGCGGTATTTCCGACCAGGAACCCGAGCGCCCAGGTGATGGAGATCATGGTGCTCAGCTGTAGGCGCTCGTCCGGCGAATGTCCGAGCTCGCTTACGAGCGCCATGAACGGCGTCACGTACATGGTCATGAAGAAATAGAAGAGGATAACCGTGATCGAGAGCCACACCGTGTTCAGGAGGGTTCCACCTCCGGCGGGCGGCATGAACACCAGGACGGACAGGAGGGCGAACGGGAGGGCTCCGATCGACATATACTTCCGCCGCCGGCCGATTCGGGCGCTACTACGGTCCGACCAGCCGGCAATAAGCGGGTCGGTTATCCCGTCAAACAGGCGGCTAACTCCGCCTATCACTCCGATAATGGCTGCCGCCGCGATAAAGGCGGGGAACATCGGGATGCCGTCGGCGCGGGTGGGCGGGCTATAGAAGTAGACCAATAGATTGGCGACGCCGAAGGACGCGAGCGACCATCCAAACTGACCGAGAGCGTAGACGATCTTCTTGCCGAACGGCAGTGGTACGGGGGCGTGTGAGTTCATGTGTGTTTCCCGAGGCCAACGTTAGCACAATTCTTAACACTGAGAAAGAAAAAATCTCGGTCTCCGGCGATAGCTTTTATGCTGCCTGTCGACGGAAGCGGAGATACTGGTGTAATCCGTGGTGCTGCCGGTTGCCGGCGGCGGCAGCCGGATGCGGGGGTGGCCGGCCCCACCCGTGGCGGCCGGCGCTACCCGTGAGGGCCGCGCCCACCCGTATGCCGCCGGCCCACCCGTGGCGATTAGCGCCACCCGTGGGTGCCCACGCCCACCCGTAAGTGGCCGGCGCCACCCGTGACGGCCACGCCACCGGTGAGGGCTGCGCCCACCCGTATGCCGCCGGCCCCACCCGTGGGGCCTGCGCCACCGGTGGCGGCCAGGCCATCCGTAAGCGCCCG
>PWGF01000531.1 GCA_003554375.1 Spirochaetaceae bacterium | reverse complement strand
TGGTGGTGTGGTGAGCCGGGTGAGTACTCGCTTCAGCGGCTTTCGGCCGCCGCCGTCGAACCGTACTGATCCAACTGCGTTTGCCCTGCCTTTCGTTTCCTCCGTTTCCATTGTCGGCAATTGTACCTTTCGCCTTTGCCGGGCACAAGGGCGTGGCGGTTCGACGGACCAGTTGCTGTTCGCCGCAGCCTGTTGCCGGGCCCGGTTCCGGGGCTTGGAAACGCTTCGCGGGGCTCGCCGCCGTTCTTCCGGGCGCAAGGGGCAACTCCGTGTGCTCTACAGTAGCGCACGCGTCCGTTGACACGATTGCCCGAGGTCCCTAAGCTTTGGGCTATGATGATTCGAGCAGAAAATAAATACGAAGAGCTTTCGAAAGCGGACCCTGCTGTGCTGGAGGCAGTGCAAAGCGAAGAGCGGCGACAGCACGAGAAGCTGGAGTTGATTGCAAGCGAGAACTACACCTCTCCTGCAGTGCTGGAAGCAGCAGGGACAGTTTTGACGAACAAGTACGCCGAGGGTTATCCGGGGAAGCGCTTCTACGGCGGGTGTGAGTGCGTGGACGTCGTGGAGGATCTCGCTCGGGACCGGGCGCGGGACCTTTTCTCGGCAGAGTATGCAAACGTACAGCCGCACTCGGGAAGCAACGCCAACATGGCGGTCTATATGACGGTCATGAATCCCGGTGATACCATTCTCGGCATGGATCTCTCGCATGGCGGACATCTGACGCACGGTGCGAAGGTCAACTTCTCCGGGCAGCTGTACCGGGCGGTTACGTACGGAGTGAACCGGGAGACCGAGCGTATCGACTACGATGAGGTCGCGGAGATCGCGCGGCGTGAGAAGCCAAAGGTGATCGTTGCCGGCGCCTCGGCATATCCGCGGGTGTTGGACTTTGCGCGTTTTCGAGCTATCGCGGACGAGGTAGGGGCCTATCTTGTAGTCGATATGGCGCACATCGCGGGATTGGTAGCGGCAGGAGAGCATCCGTCGCCGTTGCCTCATGCGCATTTCACGACTACGACCACGCACAAAACCCTTCGCGGGCCACGCGGCGGCTTAATTCTCATGGGCTCGGACGGTGAGAACGACCTGGGAATCGTCGCCAAGAAGTCAGGACGTACCAAGCGCTGGTCGGAGCTCGTGGATGCTACGGTGATGCCGGGCATACAGGGGGGCCCTCTTATGCACATTGTGGCTGCCAAGGCAGTGGCGTTTCACCAGGCGCTCCGGCCGAGCTTCGCCCAGTACCAGAAGCGCGTGATTGCGAACGCGCAGACCCTTGGGGATGTGTTTGCTGAAGGCGGCGCTCGCATTGTCTCCGGCGGGACGGACAATCACCTACTGTTGATGGATGTAACGCCCTTCGGTATCAGCGGTAAGCGGGCGGAACAGCTTCTTGATGAGGCGGGGATAACGGCCAACAAGAACGGTATCCCCTTTGATACCAAGGGGCCGCTCGTAACATCCGGCATCCGCATCGGCACTCCCGCCGTGACAACTCGTGGCATGGGCCAGGACGAGATGAAGACGATCGGTGGCCATATCCTCGAAGTGTTGCGCTCGGACGGCGACGAGGAGATTCTCCGGCGCGTTAACAAGGATGTGAAGGCGTTGTGCGCGGCGTATCCTTTGTATCGCGATGAGTGATCGTCGCGATGAGTAACCGGTTGCAGATTCCCTCGTGCCCAAGGTGTCATAAGCAGCTCTAATGCCCATTCGAACGGTGCCCCCGGGGCTCGGGATTCCCGTGCTCCCGGGGGCGGTGGTTCTCTGGGGATTCCCGCGCTTCCCGTGGGCCGTGCTCCTGCGGGGGGCGTGGAACCGTACTGGTCCGACTGCGTTTACCCAGTTCGAAATGGCGTCAATTGACAAGGTAAAAAGACGGCTCCTATACTTCTGAGCATCCTGCATTGATGGAACGGGGAAATGAGCGATCCGCTTCAGCTTTCGATCGTCAGTTTTAATAAGGGCGCATACATAATCGTAGAAGGGAAGCAGAATGCGGATCACTTCTTTATTATTCGCTCAGGAAAGGTTCGGATAAGCAAAGAGACCGAAGTGGTGGAGGAAGAGGGCGGTAACGTTCTTGGCCCTGGAGACTTTTTCGGCGTCGTTTCTACGATGAGCTCCCACAGCCATATCGAGACGGCCCAGGCGCTCACCGACGTCTCTCTCATCTCGGTACATCGTGATCAGTACGGTTTTCTGATCGAGCGGAATACGCCCGTCGCGATGAAGATTATCGAGGCGTTTTCGCGTCGCATGCGATATCTGGACGAGAGCCTCGCTCAGCTGGCGTTAAAAGAGAGTAGCGAGACCGGGCCGGAGCATCTATTCGACGTGGCGGAATACTACGCTCGAGAGAGCCAATACAGCCATGCGTATTTCGCTTACTACCACTATCTCAAGACCTGTCCGAACGGAGCGCACGCTCAACAGGCGCGGGAACGCTTGGCCCAAGTGAAACCCTATGCCAAATCGGCCCACGTGGAGGACGAGTCCGGAGACTTCACCCGTGTGTACCCTCAGGACACGATGATATTCGCCGAAGGAATGCCCGGCAAAGAGCTCTACATCATCCAGAAGGGGAGCGTAAAAATCACCAAGATCGTGAACGACAACGAGGTGCTTCTCGCGGTCCTTAAAGCCGGCGATATCTTCGGAGAGATGAGCTTGATTGAAAACAAGCCGCGTTCGGCGTCGGCTATTGCGTTCGAGGACTCCACGCTGCTGGCGGTGAATAAGGAGAACTTCTCACGGATGGTCAAAACGCAGCCCCAGCTTATTGCGCGTCTTACCACCCTGCTTGCCGAGCGTATCTGGTTCATCTATAAGCAGCTGGCCAATACGCTGCTCAAAGACAGCGTCGGGCGTCTGTGGGATGGGCTCTTGATCCAACTGGAGAAAGCGCGTGTACCTATCCGGCCTGGGAACAGTTATACGTTTGACTTCGGCCCCAAGGAGCTCATAAACATGGTAGGGCTTACAAAAGGGGAAGGGAATCAGGCGCTTCGTGACCTCCTCAAGAACAACAAGGTTCGTGCGGTAGGAAACCGGGTCCATGTTACCGATGTTGAAGAGGTCGAGAAGCAGGCGAAGTACTACCGCAAGATGCAGAAAATCGACGAGGCACGCCGCCAGAGGGGTGCGCCGGGCACTACGGGGGCTGCCGTCCAGCGATGAAGGTGGCATGCGCGGTGAAGGTCGAATGGGACTGAAGGAGATCGCTGGGCGGGGCCGCTATGCATCGATGAAGCGTGGAGTAGGTTAAGCCCGTCTTCGTTGCAGCTTAGTCGGCAGGACCGAGGGGTGGATTGCCGCCGCAACCGAGGCCTTTGCGGTTAGAACCGGGACTTCGCGGTCAGTTGAATCGCTGATTCTCAATTTGCTACTATCGCTCAACATATATCGCAGCTTAAGGATAGGCCTGCCATCCGGGGGACACGCGCCCCGCGGATGCGCGGCTTGCTCGTATCGAGAAACGGAAGGGGCAGGAAGGCGGCCGCATGTTGCACGCAATTGAACTTGAGAAGACGTACAATCCGCACGACTTCGAGGACCGGATCTATAGCTTTTGGGAGAATGCCGGGTACTTTTCCCCGGAGCACGCTCGCTCGAAGGAAGCGCCGGAGGAGTATGACGCTGACGGAGAAGAGCTCGGCAAGCCGTTCGTCATCGTGATTCCTCCGCCGAATGTGACCGGCGTACTCCACATGGGGCACGGGCTCAACAACGCTCTGCAAGACGTGATCGTCCGGTACTACCGGATGCTCGGCCGGCCGACGTTGTGGGTCCCCGGGACGGACCACGCGGGAATCGCTACGCAAAACGTCGTCGAGCAGCAGCTTCGTGAGGAAGGCGTGGATCCCCGGGAGCTTGGGCGCGAGCGCTTCATGGAGCGCGCCTGGCAGGTCAAGGAAGAGCATCACGGCGTCATCACGCAACAGCTGCGGAAGATCGGGGCAAGCTGTGATTGGAGCCGCGAGCGCTTCACCCTGG